>JAFECL010000037.1 GCA_018242165.1 Pseudomonadota bacterium | reverse complement strand
GGGATCGGCCGGCGCCTCGCCAAAGGCGGGCAGATCGGGGCAGATCAGGCGATAGCGCGCCGTCAGCCACGGCGCGTACATCGTCCAGTTATCCTTGTCGCCGCCAAAGCCGTGGACCATCACCAGCGGCGGGCCGGCGGGGTTGCCGCCCTCGAGATAGGGCCACTCCGCCCCGTCGAAGCGCGCCACCTTGCGGGCCAGCCCGGCGCGGTTGCGGGCGATGGCGTAAAGCCCGCCGAGCAGCATCGCCGGGGCGAGCATGTAGGCCAGCAGCAGCGCGCCGATCAGCGCGCCCAGCACATAGAGCACCCAGATCATGCCGTGCCTCCTTGCCCGAGATGGGCCTCGATCCAGCCGACCACCTCGTCGAGCACCGCCGGGCCTTCGGGTTCGTTGAAAATCTCGTGGTAGAGGCCGGGATAGATCACCAGCCGCTTGTCGCTGCTGGCCACCGTGCGGTCGAGCAGGCGCGAGCCTTCGGGCGCGGTCAGCCGGTCATCCCCGCCGTGCAGCATCAGCAGCGGCAGGCGGATCGTGCCGGCCCCGGCCTGCGCGGCGCCCATCGCCTCGAACATTTCCTTGGCCAGCCGGGCGCCCATCTTGCCGGTATAGACCAGCGGATCGGCGCGGTAGGCGGCAACCACGGCGGGATCGCGGCTGACCCCTGCGGCGTCGAGCGCCAGCACCCCCAGCCGGGGTGCCAGCCGCGAGAGCAGGCGGCTGATGAAGATCATCACCGCGCCGGGCGGCTCGCTGGCGGCGATCGCCGGGCCCGACAGCACCGCGGCGGCATAGGCATCCTGATGCGCGATCAGGTGGTGGACGGCGATCAGCCCGCCCATCGAATGGCCCACCAGCACCAGGGGCACGCCGGGCAGTTCGGCCGAGACATGGCCGAGCAGCAGCGCCATCCCGTCGGTAAAGGCCGAGAAGGCCGGGACGAAGCCGGGGGTGCCGTCCGACCGGCCATGGCCCCAGTGATCGATGGCATAGACCGTGAAGCCCACCGCGTTGAGCCGCGCGGCGACGTGTGCATAGCGGCCGAAATGTTCGGCATAGCCATGGGCCAGCAGCACGGCGGCGCGCGGGGTGCCGGGGGCGGGCCAGCACTGCCCGGCCAGCCGCGCGCCGGCCCCGGCCGAGCCGGCGGGCAGGGTCAGGGTAAAGCCGCTCACTTGCGCCCCCGCCGGCGGCTGGGCGCCGGGGCGGGCAGCGCCGCCTCGCTCGCCTCGTAGTCGGCCAGCACCCGGGTCAGGGTCTGGCTGATCAGCGTCTGGGTGCGGACCATCTCGATCTTCGGCCAGGTGGCGCGTTCGCCCATCACCATCAGTTCGCTGATTTCATCGAGGCTGAGGTTCGACAGCATCTTGGCCGGCGACCACAGCATCACCGGGCGGATGATGTTGATATCGCCCGAATAGTCCTGATTGATCACCGACATGGTCATCCGCGCCATCGAATGCAGCGCGGGGAACATCGCCAGCGGCCGATCGAGCAGTTCCATGTTGACGTTGAGCCAGGCCTTGAGCGTCGAGACCGAGGCGCGGCGGATCGAGGCGAAGGGCGAGGCCGACTGGGTGACATCGCTGGCAAAGGGGGTAACCAGCGGGTTGGCCTGGCTGACGATATGGTGGTTGACCCCATAGAGCCGCGACAGCCGCTTCGACGGCAGATCGTGGGTGACCGAGCCGTCGACCCATTTGCGCCCCGGCAGGTAGGGCACCCGGCGCCCGGCATGATCGCGCGCGCGCAGTTCGACCGGGGCATAGACCCCCGGCACCGCGCACGAGGCCAGAACCGCCTCGCGAATGAAGACGTTGGGCGAGGTGATCGCGTTCAGCAGGCGGCCGTTCTGGTGGCGTTCGGCCGGGGCGACCGAGACGTTGAGGTGGCGCCCGGTATGTTCGAAGGCCTCCTGGAAGGTCATGTCGGGGATGATCTCGGCCAGCCGCTCGGCCACTTCGCCCTGCCCCATCCGCCGGGTGCCGCCCAGCGGGTTGAACAGGGTGGCGCCGGCCTCGTTCTCGTATTCGCGGGCCAGGCTTTCGGGGCGGAAATAGTCGGCCAGTTCCTCGTCGCGGTGGGTGCAGACCAGCGCCCCGACGATCGAGCCGCCGCTGGAGCCCGAGATGATCCCGGGCAGCAGCCCTTCGCTCCACAGCGCCTTGACCACCCCGGCGTGGAAATAGAGGAAGGCGCCCGATCCGCTCATCAGCAGGGCCGAACAGCCATAGCAGTGCAGCGCGCGGCGAAAGAAATCGCGCTTGTCCTCGAAGCTGATCGCGGTGACCCCGGGGCTGGCGAGATGCTCGATCGCGCTGGCGATGGCGGCGACATAGTCGTGGATCAGCTGCTTGGTGCCGAACCGCGCCTCGTGCCACAGGGCATCGTTGGCCATCCCGTCCATATTGCCGTGGATGCCCTCGTTGAGGGTGTAGAGCAGCCCCTGATCGTCGCCCGCCGCGCGCAGTTCGCGCAGCCGTTCGAGCCGGCGGCGGATCGAGCGGAAATCGAAGCTGTCGCTGGCATCCTCGGCCCGCCAGCGATCCCTGCCCTGGCGGCGGTCAAGCTCGCGCGCGGCCTCGGCCCATTCGCCATAGGTTTCGGCCCGGGCCAGGGCGGCATCGCCACCCAGCAGCGGATTGTGGATCATGGTCTCGGTTTTCCTTCCCGCCGTGCGCGGCGCGCGCGGCTGATATCATCGCGGCGGCCCCGCTGGCAAATTCTCGCCCGCCGGATCATGCCGCCACCACCTGCCCGGCGGCCAGCGCGGCGGCGGCGGCCTGATCGGCATCGCGCGCCGCCTCGGCCAGCACCGCCAGCCGCATCGCCTCCATCCGCCGGGCCAGGGCATAGAGTTCGCCCATCGTGGCCCGCCGGCGCGCGGCCACGGCGGGGTCGGTCACCCCGGCGAGGCCAAGGTGCGCGGCCAGCTTGTAGCCGTTTTCGAACAGGATCTTGCCGATCGAGGCCTCGCTGCTGATCCGCCGCAGCAGGTAGGCCTGCCGCCCCTCGACCAGCCCCTGTTCGACGCAGGTGGCCAGATCGAGCGTCTCGCCGCTTTCCAGCCGGGCCAGCTGTTCGAAGACCACGACATAGGCCTCGACAAAGGGCAGCAGCGCGGCATGGCCGACCAGCGGCTGCATCCGCCGGATCAGCGCCTTCACCCCGGCCGGGCCACGGCGCAGCTCTGCCTCCCACTGGCCCGAGGCGCGCTCCAGCTCGGCCACGATCCCGGCGCGGAACTGGTCGCGCGGCGGGTAGAAGAATTCGAACTTGAACAGATCGCGCAGGCTGTCGATCTCGGCCCAGAAGGCGGCCAGCGGATCGACCGGGGCATCTTCCTCCAGCCGGAACAGCGCCAGTTCGATCAGCGTCTTGTCAAGGAAGTGGTGGATGATGGTGTTGCGGTAATAGCTGGCCATCGGGTGCTTGGCCGGATCGATGGTATAGACCGTTTCGCGCCCCGCATCGTCGCGCAGGATCAGGCCCGACTGGACCAGCGTATCGGCGGTGGCGCGCACCGCCTCGCGGTCCAGCGGGTCAAGTTCTTCCGACAGGCGAATGCCGCGCGCCCGTGCCCAGTCGACCATCAGCTGGGTCACCCGGGCCAGTTCTTCCGCCGTGGCCCCGCGCGGCGCGGTGCCCAGCAGCACCATGCACATCAGCGCGGTGACGGTGACCGGGGTGGCCCGGTTGGCGCTGACCGAGGCATCGAAGGCGATCCGCGCCACCGCCAGCTTGTCTTCCGGATCGGGCGCGCGGGGCACCACCACCGGCTCGCCCAGGTCGATCCGCACCCGGCCCATCGGCTCGCGCAGGCTCTTCAGATAGCCGATGAACCAGGCAAAGCTTTCGGGCTGCTTGGCCCGCCCGGTCTGCTCGGCGGCATATTCCTCGACATCGCGGATCAGGTCGAAGCTGGTGACGAAGGGGACGATGTGGAGGTTTTCGATTCCCCCGTCGTGCGCCGCATCGAGCACGTATTTGAGGATGCCATAGCGCGGCGGCATCAGCTTGCCGAGCCGCGAGCGGGTGCCCTCGAGCGCCCACGACATCGGGAAGCGCTTGTCGAGCAGCCAGGCGATGTATTGCCGCAGCACCAGCTTGTAGATCGGCAGATCCTGAAAGCTGCGGCGGATGTAGATCAGCCCCGAGCGGCGGAACAGCGTGCCGATCCCGAAGAAATCGAGATTGATGCCGCCAAAGCTGTGCAGCATCGGCATGTCGTTGTCGTAGAACAGCGCGTTGGGGGTGATCCCGTCGAGGTAGGTCTTGTGGGTGAACAGGATCACCGTCGGGCGGGTGCGGATGAGGTCAGCCAGCCGCGCCAGTTCGGCCGGATCGTGGCGGAAACCGCGTTCATACCCCTGCGTCATCATGAACCGTTCGAGCCGGGCGCGCAGATCGAGGAACAGCGCGCTGGGGGTCGAGATCAGTTCCTTCATGTAGCCGCGCGCCTCGGCCAGGGCTTCGCGCACAGGGCGGCCCGAGCTTTCGGCCAGCGCGGCCAGATCGCGGCGGAAGCGCGGGCTGGCGGCGATGCTGTCGGCCACGAAGCGCGGCACCTTGTAGCGGGTGCCCTGCACCGTGCGTTCCTGCACCTCGAGCGCCAGCGCCGCCTGCCGGGCGACGAAAGCGGCGAATGCGGTGGGATCGGCGCCCGCTTCCACCCCCGCCTGCGCGGTAAAGCGCGCGGCCAGATCGGCCACGGTGGCCGGCGCGCCCAGCAGGCATTGCGCCCGGCGGCGGTTGACCAGCAGGATCAGCCGGGCGCGCAGCGATCCCGGCATGCGCGGATCGCCGAACAGCAGATCGCGCAGGCGCAGGCTGCGTTCCGCCTCGAACCGGGGAATCCGCCAGGCGACCCGCGCCGGGATCACCAGCGTGGCCGGATCGGCCGTGGCCAGCCGCGCCGCCAGCCCTTCCAGCGCCGGTTCGCGGCGCGGGTCGGACAAGGGCAGGGCGAGGTGTTCGTCCGCCGCCAGCGCGCCATAGGCACCGTGCAGCCAATCGAGCAGGTGGCGCCGCTCGACCCGGTTGCGGGCATCGAGCAGGATCAGGCGCGGCCCGGCGTGGCGCAGCGGATCGGGCCCGGGGGCGGGCAGCGGGGCGGCGCCTTCAGCCAAGCTTGCGGCGCGGCTTGCGCGGCTTTTTCGGGGCGGGCGCGGGGGCGGCGGCCGGGGCCGGGGCACCATCGCCATCCGCCGCTTCGCCCTCCGCCGTTTCGTCCTGGCCCAGCGCGGCGAGGAACATCGCCCGCACCTCGGCCACGTGCCGGTCGATGGTCTTGCGGCTCCACCCCGAGGTATCGACCGGCGGCAGCACGTCCACCCGCACCCGCGCCGGGCGCATCACGAACTGGTTCTTGGGCGCGACATCGCCGGCATTGTGGATCACGATCGGCACGATCGGCACCCCGGCCTGCATCGCGAGGTGGAAGGCCCCCTTCTTGAACGGCCCCAATTTGGGCGAGAGGGTGCGGGTGCCTTCCGGCGCGATGCAGATCGAGCGGCCATCCCGGGTGATCGCCTCGACCAGCGGTTCCATCGCCTTGATCGCCCCGGCGCTGTTGGCCCGGTCGATGAACACGGTGCCGGCCCATTCCATCAGCTGGCCGATCACCGGGATCTTGCGGATCTCCTGCTTGCCGACCCCGCCCATGTCCTTGCGGATCAGCTTGGCCATGATCACCACGTCGGCCTTCGACTGGTGGTTGAAGATGAACACGCAGGGCCGTGCCGACCACAGGTTCTTCTCGCCATAGACATCGAGATCGAGCCCGATCATCGCCGAGGCGAAATCGCCGAACACCCCGGTCGAGAAATTGGCCGCCTCGCGCTTCGAGCCGGTCAGCGCCCAGATCGGCAGGCCGGCCCAGAAAGCCCCGACCAGCGAGGTGGTGGCGCTGATCGTGCGGGCATAGTCGATCGCCGTCGCGGTGCCCCGGCTGGAGAAATCCTCCACCGGCCAGTTGCGATCTTTCGCGATGGCCCGCAGCTTGTTGTTGGGGTTGAGGACGCGCGGGTTGCCGACCCGCTCCAGCAGTTCGAGATCGTCGCTGCTGTCGGTGTAGAAAAAGCTGCAGTCAAGGTCTGCCCCGGTCTGCCCGGCCAGCTTTTCGGCGGCCAGCACCTTGCCTTCGCCAAAGCACAGCGGGCGGATGATCTCGCCGGTGAAGTGCCCGTCCTCGATGGCATATTCGCTGCACAGCACGTGGGCGATGTCGAGGTCGCGCGCGGTCGGCTCGATCTGGTAGATCGTGGCCGAGGAAATGATCGCCACCGTGTGCCCCTTGGCCTGGTGGGCGCGGATGATCGCGCGGGTTTCGGGGTAGACCTTGCGGGCGATGTGCTTTTCGTAAAGCTCCTCGCCGAACTGGCGGAAGCTCTCCTCGCTCACCCCCTTCATGAACTTCGCCGCCGCGGTCATCAGCCCGGAGAACGAGATGCCGCCCAGCGAATACTGGCTCATCACGTTGGCGGTCTCGATGATTTCCTCGAGCCCCATCTCGCGCCGCTTGAACTTTTCCTGCAGCAGCGCGGTGGCCGAATAGCCGGCGATGATCGTTCCGTCGAAATCGAACAGCGCGGCGATATGCGGGCCGCTTTCGCTGGCCTCGATCTCGGCGAGATAGCTTTCGGTGCCGGCCAAGCGATCCTCCCATTCCCCGCCGCGATGTTGCGGGGGCGAAGGCGCCAAGTCAAGCCGCGCGGAAGGTTGACCTGGCCGGCAAAACCTGCGCAAAGGCGCACCGCCCGGCCAGGGCGGTTAGCTCAGTTGGTAGAGCATCTCGTTTACACCGAGAGGGTCAGCGGTTCGAGCCCGTTACCGCCCACCAGGCCGGCCGGCGCCCGGCGCCTTACTTGACCCGTTCGACATGCTCGAAATCGAGGTCGACCGGGGTGGCGCGGCCGAAGATCGAGACCGAGACCTTGACCCGGTTCTTGTCGAAATCGAGCTCTTCCACCACGCCGTTGAAGCTGGCGAAGGGGCCATCGAGCACCTTGACCGAATCCCCGATCTCGTAATCGACGTGGATGTGCTTCTTCGGTTCGGCGGCGGTGGTTTCGCGGTGGCCGAAATAGCGCGCCGCATCGCGGTCCGAAATCGCCTGCGGCTTGCCGTTGGGGCCGAGGAAGCCGGTCACCTTGGCGGTGTTCTTGACGAGGTGGTAGACATCGTCGTTCAGGGTCAGCTTGGCGAGGACGTAGCCCGGCATGGTCTTGCGTTCGACCTGGACCTTCTTGCCGCGCTTGACCTCGGTCACGGTCTCGCTCGGCACTTCCACCGCCTCGACCAGCGCCGAAAGGCCCTTGCGCTCGGCCTCGGACAGGATCGCCTCGCGAACCTTGTTCTCGAAGCCGGAATAGGCGTGAATGATATACCAGCGGGCCATCGGGTCTCTCGCGTAACTAGGGGTGTGTAGGGCTTAGCCGGCCAGGGCCAGCAGCTGCTTGACGATCCAGCCGAACACCGAATCGACGCCAAGGAAGAACAGCGACAGGATCAGCATCAGGATCGCGACGAAAATCGCGGTGGTGACGGTTTCCTGCCGGGTGGGCCAGACGACCTTGTTGGCCTCGACCCGCACCTGGCGGAAGAATTCACCCACGCTGACGCGCGGGCGGGGCGGGGTGGCGTTGGACTCGCTCATGGCTTCCATCCTGACAGAACCGTTTCCGCCATGGGCTCCGCGCCGCCCCGGTAGGGTCCGGGAGGGGCTGCGTTGCTCCGATGTCGGGAGATGGATGGCGATTTAGTCGCGCTTGTCGCTTTTTGCAATGGGGGCTTTCGCTGGCGCAGCTTCATGGTCCAGCCGCAGCAGCAGCCCGTGCGGATCGCGCCATACCACCTCGCCCCGGGGCAGGGTGGCCGGCATCCGTTCGCCGACGTACCACAGCCATTCGGCATCCTGCGCCGGCTTGAACCCCGCCAGGTCGACCGGCTGGCGGGTGTAGAGCAGCAGCCGCTGGCTGGGATCGACATAGCCATCGTGGCGCAGATGCAGCATGTGGATCTGGGCGACGGCAAAGTTGGCGTTGACCAGCGCATCGCGGCGCAGCACCGCCCAGGCGCCGATATGCTCGAAATGATCGAGCTGCCAGCGTTCGAACGGCACCAGCACCGCGCTGGCCACCCGGGCGCCGCGCGGCACGTGATCGAGCGCGGTCAGCAGCCGCCCGGTCTCGGCCGAATCCGCCTGCCACGACAGGGTCGTGACCGCGAGGCGGACGAGGTAGAGCGCGGGCGCGGCCCAGGCCGCCAGCGCACCGGCCGGCCATTTCACCCCCAGCGCCGCCAGCATCAGCCCGGCGCCGATCATCCGGTAATCGACATAGTCGCCACCCGAAATATGCCGCGGGGCAAGCAGCGAGAGCACCAGCAGCGCCAGCGCGGCGCGGCCCAGCCGCCCGTCGATCCGCCGGCGCCATGCCGCGAAACCGAGCAGGCCGAGCACGCCGACCAGCGAGAGGAAATCGAGTTCATAGACGCTGTCGCGCATCGCCTTCAGCCAGATCGCGCGCTTGTAGATCCACCAGAAGGCGCCATAGCCGTTGCCGCCGCCGGGCGCCGGATCGACCACGGCCAGCGCCGCCATCACCAGCACCGGCAGGGCCAGCGGCCACGGTGCGAACAGCGCGCGCCAGCCGGGGCGGCGCCATTCCCAGCCCAGCACCATCAACCCCAGCACCCCCCAGGCCGAAAGGTGGCACAGCCACACCACGAGGCCCAGCGGCAGCATCACCGCCCAGCGCCAGCGCACCCCGTCCAGCCGCACCCACAGGGCAAAGACCCACAGCGCCAGCGCCAGCCCGAGGGTGTAATTCATCAGCCCGATCAGCATCATCGGCGACCAGACGAAGGTTTGCGCGAACAGCGCGGCGGGGGTGGTGCGGCCGCGCAGCTGGCGTTCCACCGCGATCAGCCCCAGCCCGGTCAAGGGCGGGATCAGCCCGGCGATCAGCCGCGCGCCCGCCTCTACCCCGAACAGCGCGGCAAAGGGGCGGATCAGCAGATCGACCCCGAGGTTGCCGCTCCACTTCCACTGGAACACATACCAGCGGGCAAGGTCCGGGCTGCGCCCGCCATCGAGCATGACGTAATAGCGCGCGAGGTGCGCGGGATAGTCGCTCATCTGCGGATAGCGCGCCACCAGCACCGGCAGGCACGAGGCCAGCGCCAGCACCACGGCGATGACAGTGAGGCGGCGGTCTGAGGTCACGGGCGGGCCGGAGGATGAAGTGGCAGGAGTGGCAGGATTCGAACCCGCGGCCCTCGGTTTTGGAGACCGATGCTCTACCAGCTGAGCTACACTCCTGCGGGAAAGGCGCCTCTAGGGCGAGTCTTGCGGAATGGCAAGGGCGATTGGGGGGATTGGGCAAGCACCATCGCCCGCTGGCGAATGCGGGGTAACGCCGGGCGCATCGCGGTAAACCTGAAGGTGTCAGGCCGGCGACGGTTCGCGCGCCCGGCCCCGGTGATCGGGAGGCGCGGGGGCGGTGGTGTTGAATCTGCCGTCGCGCTGCGAACGGGCGGGTAGCGGCTGAAGCGTAAGGCAGCCCGGCTCGGCCCTGTGGGGCTGGGGAAGCTGGCGTCGGCGGGCTCGCAAGGTGGGCGCCAGCTGTCCGGGCCCACCCCCAGCCCCCTCCCGCTTGCGGGAGGGAGCCAGAAGCTCCCCGCTCCCCGCCCTGCCGACGCGGGGTGCACCGGCGCCGCGGGGCGCCCTCGCACGAACCGGTGCCGGCCTGACGTGGCCTGCCGCAACGTGCACCATCACGGCCTGCCGATTCGGGCAGCTAACCTATTTGGTTTATGTAGGAAAGCGTAGATCCGCAATTCAGGTTAATTGCCCGACATTGCCGCTAGCCCAGAGTGGCGGCGCCCCCACCGGCATCGACATTCTGGATCGACTTCAGGATCGCCTCGTACCGGGCGGTGAATTCCTCGACAGCCGCGGGATTCGCACGCCAGTTTTCGCCATACTTCGCCAGTATTTCAGGCATGTATTCCAGCGCCAGCCGGCCCGCCCGCTCGGCCTGGGCCGCACCCGTGCTCGCCCCGGCAGCGATCCGGGGGATCGCCTCGTCGTGCACCCACCGGTTCACTTCGGCAATCGCTTCCGCCGCACAGCCTGCTGCGCGCATCACTTCCGGCAACCGGCGCTGGAGGAGATCAAAAGCGCAGGCCATCGTGGCAGCAGCCTCAGCCTGCTCGCGAGGCGCAAAATCCGGCATCGTCCTGTTCCTTTGACTAAAGCGTGCCGGCGCTTACGCCGCCAGCGACAAGGGTTCGATCTCGCCGGTCAGGTAGAGCTTCTTGGCCTTGGCGCGGCTGAGCTTGCCGCTGCTGGTGCGTGGCAGGGTGCGCGGGGGGACGAGTTCGACCACTGCCGGGTGGCCCAGGATCGAGCGGACCTTTTCAGCCACCGTGCTGTGCAGTTTCGCCCGTTCCTCGGCATCGGAAACGCGGCAGTGGACCAGCACCGCCACCTGTTCCTCGCCCGCCTCGTTCTCGATCGAGAAGGCGGCGATGTCGCCCTGGTGGAAGCCGGGCAGCTGTTCCACCGCCCATTCGATATCCTGCGGCCAGTGGTTCTTGCCGTTGATGATGATCATGTCCTTCGCCCGGCCGACGATGAACAGATAGCCATCGACCAGATAGCCCATGTCGCCGGTATCGAGCCAGCCATCGACCAGGCAGGCCTCGGTCGCCTCGGGGTCGCGGTAATAGCCGACCATCACGCTGGGGCCCTTGCACCACACCTTGCCGATCTGGTGATCGGCCAGCGCCGCGCCATCCTCGCCCCGCACTGCCACCGCCATGTCCTTCACCGGCTTGCCGCAGTTGACGATGGCGCGATAGCGGGCCGGGCGCGACAGATCGCGCGGGCGGCCCGACAGGCGTTCCTCTTCCACCAGTTCCACCCGGATCCCCTCGCCCGGGGGCATCAGGGTGACGGCCAGCGTCGCCTCGGCCAGGCCGTAGGAGGGCAGGAAGGCGGCGGCCGAAAAGCCCGCCGGGGCAAAGGCGTTGACGAAGCCCTGCATCACGTCGGGGCGGATCATGTCGGCGCCGTTGCCGGCCAGCCGCCAGCGGGCCAGATCGAAACGTTCGGCCACGTTGGTCTGGCTCGAGATGCGGCGGGCGCAGATATCGTAGCCGAAGGTGGGCGAGTAGGAGACGCTGGTGCCCGGGTTGCGGCTGATCAGATCGAGCCAGGCGAGCGGGCGGCGGGCGAAATCCTCGGTCTTGAGATAGTCGCACGACACCTGGTTGGCGATCACCGAGAGCAGGCAGCCGACCAGCCCCATGTCGTGGTACCACGGCAGCCAGCTGATGCAGCGATCGTGCGGATAGCGATCGAGGTGCATCCCCTCGCCATGGCCGGCAAGGTTGTTCATCAGCGAGGCGTGGGTGACGGCGACGCCGTGGGGGAAGCGGGTCGAGCCGCTGGAATATTGCAGATAGCAGATCGCCTGCGGATCAAGCTCGGGCAGCGCGACAGCGGGCGCCGGGCGGGCGGCGAAGGTGGTGAAATCCTCGCCCTCGCAGCCCTGCCGCGCGGCGGCGGCGGCGGCCATCCCGGCGATCTCGGCCGGGTAGAACAGTGCCTTGGGGTGGCTGCTGGCCAGCTGTACCGCCAGCTGGTCGATATAATTGTCCTTGCCGCCAAAGCTGGTCGGCAGCGGCAGCGGCACCGGCCAGATCCCGGCATAGACCGCGCCGCAGAACAGCGCGGCGAATTCGGGGCCGGTTTCGGCCACCAGCGCCAGCCGGTCGCCCGGCTGGAACCCCGCCGCCACCAGCCGCCGGGCCATGGCCAGCGCATCGTCGCGCAGTTCGGCGAAAGGATAGGGGCGGGTGAGATTGCCGCGCGGATCGTGGAAGTTCAGCCCCCGGCTGCCCTGCGCGGCATAGTCCAGCGCCTCGGCAAAGGTGGCGAAATTGGCCAGCCGGCGCGGCAGGGCGCAGGCATTGGGGGTGGGCTGCAGCGCACCAGCGGCACTTTCCAGCGTGGCGATATCTGTCATGCCATTGATTCCATTGATTATT
>JAFECL010000036.1:46473-53642 GCA_018242165.1 Pseudomonadota bacterium | reverse complement strand
GCCCAATCCGCGCCCCGGATCGCTCTATCTGGTGCGCTTCGCCGCGCCCGAGTTCACGTCGCTGTGTCCGGTAACCGGCCAGCCCGATTTCGCGCATCTGGTGATCGACTATGCGCCGGGCGAAACCATCGTCGAGAGCAAGGCGCTGAAGCTGTTCCTCGGCAGCTTCCGCAACCACGCCGGCTTCCACGAGGATGTCACGGTGGGGATTGGCCAGCGGCTGTTCACCGAAATGGCCCCGCAATGGCTGCGGATCGGCGGTTACTGGTATCCGCGCGGCGGCATCCCGATCGACGTTTTCTGGCAGAGCGGCCCGCCGCCGGCCGGGCTGTGGTTGCCCGACCAGGGGGTGGCATCCTACCGGGGCCGGGGATAGCGCGCGCGCTGCCTTGCGCGGTGCTGTCACCAAAGCGTAACGAGATTGCCGGATTCGCCCGCTGACAGCGGCGGGGGGCAAGGCATTGAGCAAGCACGGGGCGGCCACGGTGAACCACCACCTGAGCGAGATTGCCGCGATCCCCAATCGCTATTTCAACCGCGAACTGTCGTGGCTCAGCTTCAACGAGCGGGTGCTGGAAGAGGCGCGCAATGCCCACTATCCGCTGCTTGAGCGGCTGCGGTTCCTGTCGATTTCGGGCTCCAACCTCGACGAATTCATGATGGTCCGGGTCGCCGGCCTCGCCGGTCAGGTGCGGCGGCGGATCGACGAGGCCTCGATCGATGGCCTCACGCCGGCGCAGCAACTCGCCGCGATCCGCGCTGCCGTGGCCCGGCTGGAAGAGCGCCAGCAAGCGATCTGGGAAGAGTTGCGCGGGCTTCTGGCGGCCGAGGGAATCGCGATCCTGGGCGAGGGGCGGGTCAGCGCCGAGGAGCGGGCCTGGCTCAAGAGCTATTTCCTCGAACATGTCCTGCCGGTGATCACCCCGCAGGCGATCGATCCGGCGCACCCCTTCCCGTTCATCGCCAACCAGGGGATGGGGGTGATGTTCTCGCTGGCCCGCCAGGCCGATGGCGCGCCGATGATGGAGATGGTGCTGATCCCCGCCGGGTTGCCGCGGTTCGTCCGCCTGCCGGGCATGCCGGCGCGCTACATCAGTATCGAGGATCTGCTGACCCGCCATGCCGAACTGATCTTCCCCGGCTTTCGCGTGCTGGGCCACGGGCTGTTCCGCGTGCTGCGCGACAGCGATATCGAGATCGAGGAGGATGCCGAGGATTTGGTCCGCTATTTCCGCACCGCGATCCAGCGGCGGCGGCGTGGCACGGTGATCCTGCTCCAGCTGGCCGGCCGGTTCGACCCCGAGGCCGAGGCCCTGCTGCGCGAACAGCTGCGACTGGATCACGCGATGGCGATCAAGACCGAGGGGCTGATCGGCATGGCCGGCCTGTCGGTGATCGTCGACGAGGCGCGCCCGGACCTCAAGTTCGAACCCTATCACCCGCGCTATCCCGAACGGGTGATGGAACACGATGGCGACTGCTTCGCGGCGATCCGCGAAAAGGATATCCTGATCCACCACCCCTACGAAAGCTTCGAGGTGGTGGTCGACTTCCTCCGTCAGGCAGCCGCCGACCCCGATGTGGTGGCAATCAAGCAGACGCTGTACCGCGCCGGCAAGCAGAGCGCGGTGATCGCCGCGCTGATCGCCGCGGCCGAGGCGGGCAAGTCGGTGACGGCGGTGGTCGAGCTGAAGGCCCGCTTCGACGAGGAGCAGAACCTGCACTGGGCCAGCCAGCTGGAAAACGCCGGGGTGCAGGTGATCTACGGCTTCCTGGACTGGAAGACCCACGCCAAGATCAGCATGGTGGTGCGGCGCGAAAGCGACGGCAAGGGGGCGGGAACCTATCGCACCTATTGCCACTTCGGCACCGGCAACTACCACCCGGTCACGGCGCGGGTCTATACCGACCTGTCCTATTTCACCGCCGACCCGGCGCTGGGGCGCGATGCCGGGCGGGTGTTCAATTTCATCACCGGCTATGTCGAGCCGCGCCGTCTCAGCCAGCTGGCGATTGCCCCGCTGGGGCTGCGCGACAAGCTGTACCAGCTGATCGAGCGCGAGATCGCGCATGCCGAGGCGGGCCGGCCGGCGATGATCTGGGCCAAGCTCAATTCGCTGACCGATTCGCAGCTGATCAACCGGCTCTATGCCGCCAGCCGCGCCGGGGTGGAGATCAGCCTGGTGGTGCGCGGGATCTGTTGCCTGCGCCCCGGGGTGCCCGGCCTGTCGGAGAAGATCCGGGTCAAGTCGATCATCGGGCGGTTTCTGGAACACGGGCGGATCTGGGCCTTTGGCGACGGCGCGGCGCTGCCCAGCCCGCGGGCGAAGGTGTTCATGTCCTCGGCCGATGCGATGATGCGCAACCTCGACCGGCGGGTCGAGGTGCTGGTGCCGATCCGCAACCGCACGGTGCACGATCAGGTGCTGGACCAGGTGATGCTGGCCAACCTGCTCGATACCGAACAGAGCTGGCTGCTCGACAGCGAAGGCCGCTACACCCGCGCCGAACGCGGCGAGGTGCCCTTCAACCTGCACCGCTATTTCATGACCAACCCCTCGCTCTCGGGCCGGGGTGCGGCGCTGGGCCAGGGCCGCAAGGTGCCCAAGCTGGCACTGCGGCGCGGTCGTACCTGAACCAGAGGCCCCATGCCCGCCACCGCCGACAGCAACGCGATCATCGACATCGGATCGAACACCGTCCGGATGGTGATCTATGGCGGCCCGCCCCGCGCGCCCGAGGTGCTCTACAACGAAAAGGTCACTGCTCGGCTGGGCAAGGCGGTGGGCGAAACCGGGCGCCTTTCGGCCAAGGCGATGGGCACCGCGCTGGCCGCGCTGCGGCGCTATGCCCTGCTGCTGCGGCTGCGCGGGGTGGCGGATGTGGCCTGCGTGGCTACGGCGGCGGTGCGCGATGCCGCCAACGGGGCGGAATTTCTCGAGCAGGTGGCGGCGCTTGGCCTGGCCCCGCGACTGCTTTCGGGCGAGGAAGAGGCGCAGATCGGCGCGGCCGGGGTCTGCGCGGCCTTTCCGGGCGCCATGGGGGTGGTCGGCGATCTGGGCGGGGGCAGCCTCGAGCTGACCGATATTGGCGGCGATCAGGCGACCCACGGGGTCAGCCTGCCGCTTGGCACCCTGCGCCTCGGACCGTTGCGTGCCGCCGGCCCGGTCAAGTTCGCGCGGCGGGTGAAAAAGCTGCTGCGCGGTGCCGAATGGGCCGGGGCCCACGGGCAGACGTTCTATTTGGTCGGCGGCTCGTGGCGCGCGCTGGCGCGGGTGGCGATGCGCCGGGCCGACTGGCCGGTGGAGGATCCGCACGGCTTCGAAATGGCCCCGGACGAGGCGCTGCGGCTGCTGCGCACCGTGGCCATGGCCCGGCAGACCCCGGCCCCGGCCCCGGCCAGCGAGTGGGCCCGGCTGGGGATTTCCAGCGCGCGTGCCGCCAGCCTGCCCGATGCTGCCGCGCTGCTGGCGGTGCTGCTGCGCGAACTGAAGCCGGCGCGGGTGGTGGTTTCGGGCTGGGGCCTGCGCGAAGGGCTGCTGGCCCAGCGGATGGGCCGCGCGACCCGGGCGCAGGATCCGCTGTTGGCGGCGGCCCGCGCCTTTGCCGCACGCCACGATCCGCTGGCGCCCGGCGCGGCCACGGCGGTACTGGAATGGACCCGGGCGATCGACCCTGCCGCAGGCACCCACGATGCGCTGCGTGAGGCGGCCTGCCTGCTGGCCCTGGCCGGGATGGTGACCGAACCCAACCGCCGTCCGGCGCAGGCGCTCGACTGGGCCTTGCAGAAGCGCTGGGTGGGGATCGACGCCGCCGGGCGGGCGATGCTGGCGCTGGCGATGCGGGCGAATACCGGGCGCGTGGCGATCCCCGCGCAGCTGCTGCGCCTGGCCCCGGCGCCGCTGCTGCGCGCGGCGCTGGCCTGGGGTCTGGCGACCCGCTTGTGCCGCCGGTTGACGCTCTATGCGCCGGAGGCACTGGCCGGCACCGCGCTGGAGATCGACGGCGGCTGGCTGGTCCTGCGCGCCGCGCCTGGGCTGGCTGGGCTCTATACCGAAACAGTCGAGAAGGATCTGCGCCAGCTGGGCGAATGCCTGGGGCTGGAGCCGCGCTTCGTCTCCGGCTAGCAGTCAACCAGATGGTAGGGCTGTACCGCTAGGGCGGCTGGTCTCATTCGTTGGATTTGGACATGACCCTTATCGTTCCGGTGATCCTGTGTGGCGGCAGTGGCACCCGTCTGTGGCCACGCAGCCGGGCGGCACGGCCCAAGCCGTTCCTGCCGCTGGTGGGCGAGGAAACCCTGTTCGAGCAGGCGCTGGCCCGCTGCGGCGATCGGGCCGGTTTTGCCGCACCCATGGTGGTCTGCGGCGCACACCATGCCGCGCTGGTTGAAGAACAGCTGGGCGCGGCGGCAGCGGCGTCGCTGGTGGTCGAACCGGCGGCGCGCAACACTGCGGCGGCGATCGCGCTGGCCGCGTTGCGCCTGCCCGCCGATGCGGTGATGCTGGTCTGCCCCAGCGACCACCATATTGCCGATCCCGCCGCCTTCGCCGCCGCTGCCCGCCGCGCCGCTGCGCTGGCCGCCGATGGCTGGCTGGTCGCCTTCGGGATCGAGGCGACTTCGCCCGAGACCGGCTATGGCTATATCCGCCGGGGCGAGAGCCTGGGCGAAGGGGCGTTCCGGGTCGCCCAATTCGTCGAAAAGCCCGACCTTGCCCGGGCCGAGCAGTTCCTTGCCGAGGGCGGCTACAGCTGGAACGGCGGCATCTTCGCCTTCGGCGCCGGCACTTTCCTGGCCGAGCTTGAGGCCCACCGCCCCGCCATCGCCCGCGCCGCGCGCGCCGCTGTCGCCGCCGGGCATGACGACGGGCGCCGCTTTCACCCCGGTGCCGCCGAATTTGCCGCGATCGAGAGCGAATCGGTCGATTATGCGGTGATGGAGCCCACCGCGCGGGCGGCGATGGTGCCGGTCTCGATGGGCTGGTCCGACATTGGCAACTGGCAGGCGCTGCATCAGGCGCGCAGCCGCGATGCGGCGGGGAACAGCGTGATCGGCCGGGCCGATCTGGTCGATTGTCGCGATGTGCTGGTCGAGAGCGATGGGCCGCGCGTTTCGGTGATCGGGCTGGAAGGCGTGATCGTGGTGGTTGATGGCGACGAGGTGCTGGTGACCAGCGCCGCCGGCGCCCAGCTGGTTGGCAAATTGCCCGGGGCCAGCAGCCAGTGAGCGTGGTGCCGCCGCTGCGGCTGGTGGAAAAGCCGTGGGGCAGCACGCGGCTGCCGCCGCCTTTTGTTGCACCCGCCGGCGCGCGGATCGGCGAGATCTGGTTCGAGCCGCCGGCGATGCTGTCCGGCTTGTTGGCCAAATACATCTTCACCAGCGAAGCGCTGTCGGTCCAGGTCCATCCCGATGACGCGCAGGCGCGCGCCAGCGGTGCGGGTCCGCGCGGCAAGGAGGAGTGCTGGCTGGTGCTCGCCGCCGAGCCCGGGGCCACGCTGGGCATCGGCCTGACCGCCTCCGCCAGCCGCGCCGAGCTGGAAGCCGCCGCGCAGGATGGCAGCATCGCGGCGATGCTGGCGTGGCACCCGGTGGCGCCGGGCGATTTCTTCTACATTCCGGCCGGAACGATCCACGCCATCGGGGCCGGGGTCAGTCTGGTCGAAATCCAGCAGAACAGCGACATCACCTACCGCCTCTACGACTATGGCCGCCCGCGCGAGCTGCACCTTGCCGAGGGGTTGGCGGTGGCGCGGGGCGAGCCCTATCCGACCGATCTGCACCGCCGGCTGCCGGAACGCGGCAACCTGCGGCTGGTCGATGGTCCGCACTTCCGGCTTGACCGGGTGGAAGGGGCGCCCGATGCAGAGGTGCTGGCGGCCTACGCCGGGGCGCCGGTGCTGGTGCTGCCGCTGGCGGGCAGCGTTACGGCGTCGGGCCATACTGCCGCTGCCGGCGGCTGCCTGATCGCGGAGAGCCTGGCCGATTGCTGCTTCGCTCCCGGCAGCCAGAGCCTGATCGCCCAGCCGCTAGAGCGCTGAAACCCGCCCATCGATCACCCGCCAGCCGGCGGCTTCGGCGGTGATTTCGGCAAAGGGGGCGGGCTCGGTCCCGGTGATCCACACCTGACCCGGCCCGTCGCGCAGCCGTTCGAACAGCGCGGCGCGGCGCAGCGGATCAAGGTGCGCCGCCACTTCGTCGAGCAGCAGCAGGCGCGGACGGGCCGGGTCCGGGTCAAGCGCGCAATGGGCCAGGGTCAGGGCGATCAGCATCGCCTTCTGCTCGCCGGTTGAACACAGTGCTGCCGGTTGGCCCTTGCCCGCCATGGTGACCAGCAATTCGTCGCGGTGCGGCCCGGTCAGGCTGCGCCCGGCGGCGCGTTCGCGCGGGCGCCCCTCGGCCAGGGCCTGCGCCAGCGCCGGGGCCTCCAGCGGCCCGCCGGGCTGATAGGCAAGGTCTGGCCGGGCAAAGGGGGCGGCGGGCAGCTGGGCCAGCATCGCCCCCAGCCGCTCGACCAGCCGGGCGCGGCCCCGGGCCAGCGCGGCCCCGGCTTCGGCCAGCTGCCCCTCGATCGCGTCAAGCCAGCGCGGATCGGGCGCCACCGGGTCAGCCAGCAGGCGGTTGCGTTCGCGCAGCGCCGCCTCGGCGCGCGCGGCGTGGGCCGCGTGGGCGGGATCGAGCGCTGCCACCATCCGATCGAGAAAGCGCCGCCGCGCGCCCGGGCTGTCGACGAACAACCGGTCCATCGCCGGGGTCAGCCAGAACAGCCCCAGCCACTGGCCCAGCGCGGTGGCGCTGGCTTCGGCGCCATTGATCTGCACCTGCCGTCGCCCGGGGCGGTCTGCCGTGGTCCCGGTGCCCAGCCGCATCGGCCCCGCCGGGGTGGCGAGTTCGGCGCTGACAGCAAAGCTGCCATCGCCGCCGCTGCCGGCCATTTCCCCCAGCGCGGCGCGGCGCAGGCCCCGGCCCGGGGCGAGCAGCGAGATCGCTTCGAGCACGTTGGTCTTGCCTGCGCCGTTCTCGCCCACCAGCAGATTGAAACGCGCCGTGCCGTCCAGCCGGGTTTCGACGTGGTTGCGGAACCGGGCAAGGCGCAGGCGATCGAGCACCTGCCATCCCTAGCGGCGGGGTGGGTGGCCTGTCATGCGGGAAGTGGTGTGCCAAATGTTGG
>JAFECL010000036.1:22919-46443 GCA_018242165.1 Pseudomonadota bacterium | reverse complement strand
GAAGGAATGGCTGATTTCCGTGCTTTTCCGAAATTGGCACACCCCCTGCAATAACCGGGACAACCGCCGGGCACCAAGCCAGACGGAACCGAAACACCAAGCAAAGGAACGACCCATGACCACCCAGACCACCGCCGCCTCGAGCAAGCTGAACGCCGCGATCTTCGCCTCGCTGCTCTCGTTCACCCTCTTCGCCGTGACGGTCGCCCCGCCGAGCCAGGCCTTCCAGCAGGCGCTGACCGGCAAGACCGCCCATGCCCACCAGATCAAGACGGAGAACCAGGCGTGAGCATCATGAACCGCAACGACGGCAACCGCCCCGCCGGGGGCTTCCACCTCGGCCGGGCCGACCGCAAGATGATGGGCGTCTGTTCGGGCATCGCCAACTACTTTGGCTTTGACGTGACCCTGGTCCGCATTGCCTGGGTGCTGGGCACCGTGCTGGGCTTTGGCTCGCTGGTGCTGATCTACCTGGCCATCGGCCTGATCGCCGACTGAACCTAGATGGCTTCCATCTGCGCGAAGGGGGAGAACGAAGTGTCGGTATCGAACACTTCGACCCCTTCGTGGCGCTTGAGGAAAGCCACCACCCAATAGGTGAAGGGGGTCAGCAGGATCTCCCAGGCCACTTTCAGCGCCCAGTTGGTCACCAGCACCAGCATCACGTCATGGCTGGTCCAAACGCCCCAGAAGGCCAGCGGGTAGAACAGCACCGAATCCACCGCCTGCCCGCAGATCGTCGAGCCCCAGGTGCGGGTGAACAGCCAGCGCCCGTCGGTCCAGATCTTCATCTTGGCGAGGACGAAGGAATTGACGAATTCGCCCGCCCAGAAGGCGGTCAGGCTGGCCGCCACGATCCGCCAGGTGCTGCCGAAGACGCTGACATAGGTGGCCTGGCAGATCGCCCCGGCGCCGTGGGCCTTCAGCACATCGGCAAACATCGCGTCGCCGCTGGCGGCGCAGCCCCAGTCGGCCTTGGGCGGCATGGCCACCACTACCAGGCTCATCACCGCCATGAACAGCAGCGCGAAGAACCCGGTCCAGACGCAACGGCGGGCATTGGCATAGCCGTAGACCTCGGTCAGCACGTCGCCCAGCACGTAGGAAATCGGGAAGAACAGGATCCCCGCGCCAAAGGTGATCGGGCCCCAGCCGGGCACGGTCACCTGCGCGGTCTTGGCCGCGCCGATCAGGTTCGACAGCAGCAGGATGGTGACGAAGGCCGCCAGCAGATAGTCGAAATGGCGGAAATGGCGGCGCGCGCCGGCGCTGCCGGTCAGGCGCTGGGGTTCGTGGGGGGGCTGCTGGGTCATCCGGCCAGCCTATCGCGGTTTGCACGCTCCGCAAAGCCGCCTTATGAGGCACCCGGCGCGCGCCCGTAGCTCAGTTGGATAGAGCACGAGCCTTCTAAGCTTGGGGCCGCAGGTTCGAATCCTGCCGGGCGCGCCAGCTATCCGCCGCTGATCCGCGGCAGGATCAGCACCTCGCTGGCGGGTGTCAGCGGGGTTGCCCAATCCGCCACCACCCGCCCGTCGACCGCGAAGGCATAGTGCAGCTCGGCCTCGGCAGCGAAGCCGGGTGCGCGGGCGTCGAGCGCGGCGACCAGCGTGAACAGGTTCGCCGTATCGATCTCCAGCTGCTCCGCCCCGGCGAACCATACTTCGCCAAGCGGGCGCATCAGCTGGATTCTAGGCATCGCCGCCCAGCAGCACCTGCTCGGGCGACATTGGCAGATGGCGCTGGCGCCGGCCAGCCGCGCGGCTGACCGCATTGGCCACCGCCGCCAGCGGCGGCACGATCGGCGTTTCCCCCACACCCTTCACCCCATAGGGATGATCGGGGTTGGGCTTGTCGACCAGCACGGTGTCGATCATCGGCAGATCGCTGGCCACCGGCACGCGATAGTCGAGGAAGCCGGGGTTCTCCATCCGCCCGTCGGCGCCATAGACATAGGCTTCGTTCAGCGCCCAGCCGATGCCCTGCGCCGCGCCGCCCTGCAGCTGCCCTTCGACATAGGCCGGGTGGATCGCCCGCCCGACATCCTGGATCGCGGTGTAGCGAGTGACTTTCACCTGCCCGGTCTCGGCATCGAGCGCGCAATCGCAGATGTGCACGCCAAACCCGGGCAGCCAGCCGGCGGGGTTGACCCCCACCTCGGCCGAGATCGGCCCGCCGGCGTTGGCGGCCTTGCCGGCAATTTCGGCGAGGGTCAGCACCTTGCCGGCACTGTCGCCGGCGGTGCCGTGGGCGGCGCCGTCGCGCCACGCCACCGTGTCGGCCGCGACCCCCCAGATCTGGGCGGCCCGGGCGCGGGCGGTAGCGATCACCTGGTTTGCCGCGGCAATCACCGCGTGGCCGGTGGCGAAAGTGGTGCGGCTGCCGCCGGTCAGGAACGAAAAGCCGATCGAGGCCGTGTCGGCAATGGTCACCCGCACGGTTTCATAGGGCACCCCCAGCGTTTCGGCGGCCATCATCGCCATGGCGGCGCGGCTGCCGCCGATGTCGGGGCTGCCGGTGGTGACCAGCACCGATCCGTCTTCGGCCAGCGCAACGGCGGCGGTGGAGGGGCCGCCATAATTGGCCCAGCCGCCAGCGGCGACGCCGCGCGTTTCGCCGGGCGCCAGCGGGGCGGAGTAATGCGGGTGGGCCCGCGCCGCCTCGAGGCATTCGATCAGCCCGATCTGGCCATGCGGCAGGCCCATCGGCCCGGTATCGCCCGGGCCAACCGCGTTCTTCAGCCGCAGTTCGATCGGATCGATCCCCAGTTGCAGGGCCAGTTCATCGAGGCAGCTTTCCACCGCGAAGGCCACCTGCGGCGCGCCCGGGGCGCGATAGGCCGCGCTGCTGGGCAGGTTGCAGACCACTTCCCAGCCGGTGATCTTGCGGTTGGGCACCTTGTAGCCGGCCAGCGCCAGCAGCGCCGCCGGGTGGGCGGCGGCCCCGGGGAAGGCCCCGGCGGTGTAGTGGAAGGTCATCTCGGCACCCACCAGCATGCCATCCTTGTCGGCACCCAGGCGGATGTCGATCACCGCGCCGGGGGCCGGGCCGGTGGCGCGGAAAACCTCGCTCCGGCTCATTTCCAGCCGCACCGGGCGGCCCGCCTGCCGCGCCAGCTGCAAGGCGACGGGCTCGAGATAGACCGTGGTCTTGCCACCGAAGCCGCCACCGATTTCCAACGGAGTGACGCGGATATCGGCTTGCTTCAGCCCCAGCGCACCCGCCACCAGCGAGCGGATCATGAAGGCCCCCTGGCTGGAGGCCCAGATTTGTGCCTGCCCATCAGCATTCCACTGGGCGACACAGGCGTGCGGTTCGATATAGCCCTGGTGCACCGGCTGGGTGGTGTAATGCCCCCCGGCAACCGCTGCCGCCCCGGCTAGCGCGGCTGCGGCATCGCCGGTATCGATCGCGACATGAAGCGCGAGGTTCGAAGGGGTTTCGGGGCGTGGCTTGAGGCCGGGGGTGAACAGATCGTCGTGCAGCAGCGGTGCGTCGGGCGCGATCGCGGCGGCGATGCTGGTGGCGTGGGGCAATACCTCGTAATCCACCGCGATCAGCGCCAGCGCGGCGCGGGCGATGGCCGGGCTGGTCGCGGCGACCGCGGCCACGGCATGGCCCTCATACAGCGCCTTGTCGCGGGCCATCACGTTGCGGGCGATATCGCGCAGGTTGGCGGCGCTCTCCCCGGCGATTGCCACCGAGGCGGCCTCGGGGAAATCGGCCCCGGTTACCACCGCCTTCACCCCCGGCAGGGCCAAGGCGCGGCTGGCATCGATCCCCCGGATCCGGGCATGGGCGTGCGGGCTGCGCAGCACGGCGCCGTGCAGCATCCCGGCCAATGCGAAATCGGTGCCATACAGCGCCCGGCCGGTTACCTTGTCGGCCCCGTCGGGGCGGACCGGGCGGGTGCCGACGACGCGGAAGCTCTGTTCGGGCGGGTTCATGCCACCTTCTCCCCATGGTCCTGACGCAGGTCGCGCCCCGCATCCAGCACGGCGCGGATCACCTTGTCATAGCCAGTGCAGCGGCACAGGTTGCCGGCCAGCCAATAGCGCGCCTCCTCCTCGCTCGGGTCCGGGTTGCGCTCGAGCAGGGCGCGCGCGGCAACCAGCAGGCCGGGGGTGCAAAAGCCGCATTGCAGGGCGCCATGCTCAAGGAACCGCTGCTGCAGCGGGTGCAGCGCACCGCCTTCGGCCAGCCCCTCGACGGTTTCGACCCGCCGGCCCTGCGCCTCGGCGGCGAGCACCAGGCACGAGCAGACCATGCTGCCATCGAGCATCACGGTGCAGGCACCGCAATCGCCCGACCCGCAGCCTTCCTTGGTTCCGGTCAGCCCCAGCGGGCCGCGCAGCGCGGCCAGCAGCGAATCGTCCGCCTCGCACAGGAATTCGGCCGGATCGCCATTGACGGTGGTGGTGATATGCAGCTTGCTCATGCCTGTTCTCCCCGGGCGCGGGCGGCGGCGCGGGCCACCGCGCGGGTGGCCAGCACCCCGGCAATGCGGCGGCGATAGGCCGCGCTGGCGCGTTGATCGTCGATCGGGCTGATCGCGGCGTCGATCGCCGCCAGCATGGCCGCGATAGCACCTTCTTCCAGCTTCGTGCCGACCAGCGCCGCCCCGGCCGCCTCGACCAGCAGCGCGGTGGGGGCCACGGCACCCAGCGCGATCCGCGCCGCAGTGCACCGGCCACTGCCATCCAGCACCAGCGCGGCGCCGACGCCGACCACGGCGATATCCATCTCGGTGCGCGGGGTCAGCCGCAGATAGGCATCACCGCCGCCGGGTGGCCGGGGTGGCAGGCGCAGCTCGATCACCAGTTCGCCGGGGGCCAGGGTGGTGCGGCCGGGCCCGGCCGGGATCGCCTCCACCGGCACTTCGCGCTCGCCCCCCGGGCCGGCGACCACCGCGGTCGCGCCGGCCGCGATCAGCGCCGGGACACTGTCCGCCGCGGGCGAGGCGTTGCACAGGTTCCCGCCCAGGCTGGCACGGTTACGCACCTGGACCGAGCCGATCAGGCTGGCCGCCTCGACCACGCCGGGCCAGGCCGCGACCAGCGCGGCATCGTCGCGCAGCGCGGTGCAGGGGGTGGCCGCGCCGATCACGAAGCCCTGGCCGGCGGGGCGAATGCCCATCGCCCGGTCGATTCGCTTCAGATCGACCATCGCCGTCGGAGCGAGGCGCCCCGCGCGCGTCTGGATCAGCAGATCGGTGCCCCCGGCCAGCACCCGCGCCCCGGGCGCGGCAGCCAGCCCCAGCGCTTCGCCAAGGTTGTCGGGAGCGGAATAGGGTGAGGGGGGCATCGGGGAAATCCTTAATATCTACGTGGATTTGCGGTGTTCGGACCATGGGTGGGGGTTAACGCAGCCGAGAGACAAAAGCCCCGCAGACCGCCAGATTTCAGCGTCTGACGGGGGTGCGGCACAAACGATCGGTTAACCAGCCCGTGATATCTGGACATCATGGAACACGCGTATCGCAACCGCAAGTCCATGCGCAAGCCACTGACCCTGGCTGCGAAGTGCCGGACCCTAACCGGCATGAGCGATGACGCCTACCTGTCCGACCTGTCGCCCCACGGATGCTGCATCACCACGCGCGGGCTGCTGTTCCGGCTGGGCGCCCGGGTGGTCATCAAGCCCAACGGGCTCGAGGCGATCGGCGGGATCATCCGCTGGATTGCCGGCAACCGCGCCGGGGTGGAATTCGAACAGCCGCTTTATGCTCCGGTGGTCGAACACCTGTCGTCGGCCCACCCGCACGGCACCCCGGTCGGCATCCGTCACCGCTCCTACTGACCGGCCCGGCGCGCTGGCGCGGCGGCAAAACGTTCCTGCGCGATCGGCATGGCGCAGACCGGATAGCCGGCATCTTCGCGGATCGCGATCCACCACTCCCCGTCGCGCTGTTCCAGCTGCGGCGTGACCGTTACCACCGGCACGGCCCGGGCGTGGGCTTCGGCCTCGGCAAAACTGGCAAAGCCCGCCAGCCGCTCGAGATTGCGGCGGGTGGGGAAAATGATCTCGATCTCGCCCCGGTCGGCCATGGCCAGGGCCTCGGCGGCGCTGGTCCAGAACAGCCGGGTGGTCTCGGTCGCATCGGCACTGACTTCATGCGCCCCGGTGCCGATGTCGTGGAGGTAAAAGCGGGTATCGAAGCTGCGGCGGTGGCGCGGCAGCCAGCGGGCGAAGGGCACCAGGCTGTCGAGCGCCAGCCCCCAGCCGCGCCGTTCCAGCACCGGGGCCAGCGCCCCTTCGGCCAGCAGTTCGGCGCGGGCCCGGGCCACTTCGGCGGCTTCCACCTGCCGGTCGAGGCCCAGCAGCAGCCCGGCCTCCTCCAGCGCCTCGCGCACTGCTGCCACCTTCGCGGCCAGTTCGTCGTGGTCGGCGCCGGGCGCGGCCAGGCTGGCGGCGAGTTCCCGGTCGGCAGGATCGATCCGCCCGCCGGGGAAAACCGCCGCACCGCCGGCAAAGCGCATTTCGCGCGCCCGTTGCAGCATCAGCAGTTCGGGCGGGCCGCCGGCGGGGCCATGGCGGAACACCACCACGGTGGCGGCGGGGATCAGTTCCTCGATCTCTTCGGCGAAAAAGCCGGAAGCTTGTGGCGGCAGGTCCATGCCGGCAACCTTGCCGCTTGGCGGCTGCTTGGCAAGCGGCAAGGCGCCCGGGGCGGCCAGAGTGTCGGGGGATTTGACAAAGCTGCCGCCGCCGGGGGCTGGCCTGGCGAGAGGATTGGCGGAAATCAGGCGATTTTCGTATTTGGCACGGGCCATGCTTAGGTATTGATACCCCTGAAGCAGTCTCGAGGGCGGTGGGGCCGAACCCGGTCTCCTAGGTTCCACCGCCTCCCCGTCGAGCCTTCATCAGCCTGTAGCGGCGGGGGCATCGTTTCCCGTCTGATGCCCCCGCCGCTCAGCTACCGCTCTCCAGCCAGGACGCCGGAAACGCGCAGTGCAGCCTGCCGCACGGTGCGGCAAGCCATTCAGCCCGGAGCAGATGCTTATGGCGCTGGCCGGGGCAACCCGGCGCGCGGGATCAGGCCTTGCCCAGCAGTTCCTGCAGTTCGCCGGCCTGGTACATTTCCATCATGATGTCGCTGCCGCCCAGGAACTCGCCCTTGACGTAAAGTTGCGGGATGGTCGGCCAGTCGGAAAAGTCCTTGATCCCGGCGCGGACCTCCGGGTCCTGCAGCACGTCGACGCTGTGATAGGCGACCTCGCAATGATCGAGGATCGCCACCGCCCGGCTGGAAAAGCCGCATTGCGGGAACAGCGGGGTCCCCTTCATGAACAGCACGACCTCGTTGCTGTTGACGATATCGGCGATACGGGCGTGAACGTCGGACATGGCTGGGCCCTTGCTGCGAATGATTCGCGTCTCAGGTAGGCGCGGCGGTGGTCAGTTGCAAGGCGTGGAGTTCGCCCCCCATCCGCCCGCCCAGCGCGGCATAGACCAGCTTGTGCTGGGCGATCCGCGGTTTGCCGGCGAACTGGGCCGAAACCACGTGGGCGGCGTAATGATCGCCATCGCCGGCCAGGTCGGTGATGGTCACCTCGGCATCGGGCAGGGCGGCGCGGATCATCGCTTCGATCTGGGCGGCGGGCATCGGCATGGCGCGGCTCCTAGGCCTCACCCATCAGCGCGCGGCGCGCTTCGGTTTCCTTGACGCGCAGCGCGCTGCGCACCTCGCCCTCGTCGGCCTCGACGCCGGCCAGCACCAGGTCGCCCAGCAGCTTGCGCACCACGTCCTCGTCGCCCGATTCCTCGAAATCGGCCTGGACCACAGCCTTGGCATAGGCCTCGGCCTCGACCGCCGAGAGGCCCATCCGTTCCGCCGCCCACATCCCCAGCAGGCGGTTGCGGCGGGCGTGTACCCGGAACTGCATTTCCTCGTCATGCGCGAACTTGGCCTCCTCGGCGCGTTCACGATCGTCGAAAGTGGTCATGGCGGGGGCCTTCCTGTTGCGCTTCACCGGTCAGATAGGGTGGCCGGCAGGGGGATTCAATCGCATCGCCGCACGGCGCGCATTGCCGGAAATCAAAGCCGCTGGCGTTTCACGGCTCGACCACCAGCTTCCCGACCGCCTGCCGGCTTTCCAGCGCCGCGATCCCTTCGGCGGCGCGGGCCAGCGGATAGCGTTCGGAAATCAGCGGCTTGATCCGCCCATCGGCCAGCATGGCGAACAGCTCGGCCAGATCGGCGTGATAGCCTGCCGGCTCGCGCGCCACCGCCGCGCCCCAGAACACGCCGCAGACATCGGCGCCCTTCAGCAGCGGCAGGTTGGCGGGGATCTTGGCGATCCCGGCCGGGAAGCCAACCACCAGCAGCCGCCCGCGCCAGGCGATCGCGCGCAGCGCCGCCTCGGTATAGTCGCCACCGATCGCGTCATAGACCACATCGGCGCCATTGGCCCCGCAGGCCTGTTTGAACAGTTCGGCCAGCGCCTTCTGCCCGTCGCGGTCGAACGGCGCGCGGGGATAGACGAAGGCCTCGTCCGCCCCGGCGCTGCGGGCAACCGCGGCCTTGGCCTCGCTCGACACCCCGGCGATCACCCTGGCGCCCAGCGCCTTGCCCAGTTCCACCGCGGCGAGGCCGACGCCACCCGCCGCGCCCAGCACCAGCAGGGTTTCACCGGCCTTCAGCCGCCCGCGATCCTTCAGCGCGTGATAGCTGGTGCCATAGGTGTATTGCAGCGCCGCGCCATTGGCGAAGTCGATCCCGTCGGGCAGGGCGAAGGTCTGGCTGGCGGGGGCCAGCACCGCTTCGGCAAGGCCACCGTTGCCGCACAGCGCGATCACCCGGTCGCCCAGCTTGTGCTGGGTAACACCGTCGCCCAGCGCGTCGATCACCCCGGCCACCTCGCCACCCGGCGCGAAAGGGCGCGGCGGCTTGAACTGGTAGAGATCGCGGATGATCAGCGTATCGGGATAGTTCAGCGCCGCGGCCTTGACCGCGATCCGCACCTGGCCGGGGCCGGGCTGGGGGGCGGCAACCTCGTCGAGGCTGAGCGTGTCGGGGCCGCCGGGCTGGTGGCTGAGCAGGGCTTTCATGCGGCCTCCGGATGGGCAAGGAAGGGGCGTTCGGCGCTGGCGCGGGCCTCGAACTGGCCGATCGCGGCATCGCGGGCGAGGGTCAGGCCGACTTCGTCGAGCCCCTCGAGCAGGCAGTGCTTGCGGAAGGGGTCGATCTCGAAGGCGAACCGGTCCTGGAACGGGGTGGTGACGGTCTGGGTTTCAAGGTCGACGTGGATCGGATCGGTCGTCGCCACTTCCAGCAGCCGGTCGATCTGCTCCTGCGGCAGCACCACGGTCAGGATCCCGTTCTTGAAGGCGTTGCCCGAAAAGATGTCGGAGAAGCTGGGGGCGATCACGCAGGTAATCCCCAGGTCCAGCAGCGCCCAGGCGGCGTGCTCGCGGCTGGAGCCGCAGCCGAAATTGTCGCCCGCGATCAGGATCGGCGCGCCGGCATATTCGGGTTGGTCGAACAGGTTGCCGGCCTCGGCCCGCAGGGTTTCGAAGGCGCCCTTGCCCAGCCCCTCGCGGCTGATCGTCTTCAGCCAGGGTGCCGGGATGATCACGTCGGTATCGACGTTCTTGAGGCCAAGCGGGATCGCGCGGCCTTCCACCTGCCGGATTGCCTGCATCAGTCGGTCTCCGGCGCGTCTTCCGGGCGGGCCGGGGCGGGCTGGCCCTTGGGCTTGCGCCGGCTGGCGTAGAGCAGCGCGGCGGCCAGCGCGGCCGAGCCGATCGCCGCCCCGGCAATCGCGGCGGCGCCGCCCCAGCCAGAGCCTTCGGATGCGGTTGCGGGCTTGTCGGTCTTATTGGTCATGGCCCTTCTATGTGCAGCGGCGGCCCCGGGCGCAAGGGGCGGGCAGGCAATTTATCCGCTTTGCGCCGGCGCGGCGGCACTGCCGCAGCTGAGGCAATAGCGGAAGAAGGCCATCTTGCGCGTGTTGCACTGGTGGCAGTGGTCGAACAGGGTCATCCCGCAGTGGACGCAGAAATTGCTTTCTGCTCCGTCCATCTTCGCGATCGGCCGGTCGCAGCCGGGGCAGACGCTGGCGGCCATCTTCTTGAAGGCCTCGTCATGGCTCACCAGCTTGCGGCGGTCTTCCTCGGCCTGGGCCTCGACCTCGCGGCGGCGCTCGAGATAGGCGCGCATGTTCTTGATCAGGAAGTGCCCGGCGGCAAAGGTCAGCGCGATCCCGACGATATAGCGGACATAACCGCCGTAGGATGGCAGGTAGGGCACCAGCTCGACGAAGAAGACGAACACTGCCGCCAGCACGAAGCCGCGCGCCAGCGGCCAATAGTCCGACTTGCGCTTCCGCAGCACCAGCCAGGCCGCAACCAGCAGCATCGGCAGGCAGATCGCCAGCCGCAGCAGGAAGACCCGCAGGTCTTCCCAGAACTGCGCGCGTTCGCGCGCCGGGCGGGCGGCCTCGTCGGCCTGGGCCTGCTGGCGTTCCAGCGCCCCCTTGCGGGTTTCCAGCCCGGTCTTGCTGGTTTCGAGCGCGTCGAGCGCCTCCTGCGCGGCGCGTTCGTTGGCCTTCAGCGCCTCCAGCGCGCGGGTGTGGGCCAGAACTTCGGGGTCTTGCGCCGGGTTGGTGGTGGCGGTGCGCGCCGCGATCCACGCCTGGAAGGCCGCGGTGCCGCTTTCGGAGGCCTTCTTGGCCTGGGCCAGTTGCAGGCTGGCGATCTCGGCCTTGTCGTTGATCGCATCGACCTGCCGGCTGATCGCGATCACTTCGGGGTTGGGCCGGGGCTCGGCAGCGCCCGGATCATAGCCGCTGCTGGCAGCGGCGTGGCGTTCGACCCGGGGCATGTCGCCGATCACCAGATCGCCCAGTCCGACGATGAAGCCGGCGAAAACCACCGACACCACCCACAGGACGATGTGATAGGCCCGTTCCGGTACCCGTGCGCCCTTGATCATCGCCATCCCCTCCGCAGCCGAGCGGCGAGGCTATCACGTTGACGCTGCGGGTGAAAGGTTCAGCCCAGTTCGCGCACGTCGGTCAGGCGCCCGGTCACCGCCGCCGCCGCCGCCATCGCCGGGCTGACGAGGTGGGTGCGCGCGCCGGGGCCCTGGCGGCCAACGAAGTTGCGGTTGCTGGTGCTGGCGCAGCGTTCGCCGGCAGGTACCTTGTCGGGGTTCATGCCGAGGCAGGCCGAGCAGCCCGGCTCGCGCCATTCGAGCCCCGCCTCGGTAAAGATCCGGTCCAGCCCCTCGGCCTCGGCCTGGCGCTTGACCAGCCCCGAGCCGGGGACAACGATCGCCCAGCGGACATTGGCTGCCTTGCGCCGGCCCTTCAGCACGGCGGCGGCGGCGCGCAGATCCTCGATCCGGCTGTTGGTGCAGCTGCCGATGAACACGTTCTGGACCTCGACCTCGGCCAGTTTCTGCCCGGGTTCCAGCCCCATGTAGGCCAGGCTCTTGCGCGCCGCCTCCTGCTTGGATGGGTCGGCAAAGCTTTCAGGGGCCGGCACCGTGCCGGTGATCGCCACCGTATCCTCGGGGCTGGTGCCCCAGGTGACGGTGGGGGCGATCTCGGCGGCGTCGATCACCACCACCTTGTCATAGGTCGCGCCCGGTTCGGTGGCGAGGCTGCGCCACCAGGCCACGGCCTGCTCCCACGCCGCGCCCTTCGGCGCATAGGGGCGGCCCTGTAGATAGGCGAAAGTGGTCTCGTCCGGGGCAATCAGCCCGGCGCGGGCTCCATGCTCGATCGCCATGTTGCTGATTGTCAGCCGTCCTTCGACCGACAGGTCGCGGATCGCCTGGCCGGTATATTCGATCACGTAGCCGGTGCCGCCCGAGGCGCCCAGCACGCCGCAGATGTGCAGCACCAAGTCCTTTGCGGAAACGCCGGGGCCCAGCGGACCCTCGATGCGCACTTCCATGGTCTTCGACTGCTTGAGCAGCAGGGTCTGCGTGGCCAGCACATGCTCGACCTCGCTGGTGCCGATCCCGAAGGCCAGCGCCCCCAGCCCGCCGTGGCAGGCGGTGTGGCTGTCGCCGCAGACGATGGTTGCGCCGGGCAGCGAAAAGCCCTGCTCCGGCCCGACGACATGGACAATGCCCTGTTCCGGGTCGGCATCGCCGATCAGGCGGATGCCGAATTCGGGGGCGTTGCGGGTCAGCGCGGCCAGCTGCTGGGCGCTTTCCGGATCGGCGATCGGAATCGGCTGGCCAGCCGCATCGCGCCGCGCGGTGGTCGGCAGGTTGTGGTCGGGCACCGCCAGCGTCAGGTCGGGGCGCCGCACCTTGCGGCCGCTGACCCGCAGCGCCTCGAAGGCCTGCGGGCTGGTCACTTCATGAACCAGGTGGCGGTCGATGTAGATCAGGCAGGTGCCATCGTCGCGGCGCTCGACCACGTGGGCGTCCCAGATCTTGTCGTAAAGGGTGCGGGGTTTGTCGGCCATGGGCCCCGCCATTACGCCCGCCGGCGCCTTTTGCAAGGCCGCTTGCCGGGCCGGGGCGGTTGTGGAACTCTGTGCCCCGGGAACATCAGCGCAAGGGGTTGCGGAGCATGGCTTTGATCGACGGGGCGCCGGTGCGGCGCGAGGTGCTGGCGGGATTGGCGGCACTGTGCGGGGCAGGCTGGGGCGGGCCGGCTCAGGCCGCCGGGCTGGGCGGGGCGCTCAACGGGCTGCTGAACCGCGCGGCGGATTCGTCGCTCGACAAGCTGGCGCGGCCCGGGGCCTTCTTCAACGATCCGGCGATCCGCATCGCCCTGCCGCTGGTGGGCAAGCTGGGGGCGCTGGACAGCGGTGGCGGGCTGGGTGGCGCGCTTGGCTCGCTGCTGGGCGGGGCTGGCGGCACGACCGGCGGGGCGCTGACCGCGCTGACCGGCGGGCTGACCCGGACGATCAACGATGCCGCCAGTGCCGCCGCCGGGCAGGCCAAGCCGATCTTCCACACCGCGATCGGCAAGCTGAGCCTTGCCGACGTGCCCGGGATCGTCGGCAAGAACGACGGCGCGACCCAATATCTGCGGCAAAGCGCCGGCGATCAGCTGACCGGGGCGCTGCGCCCGCTGATCGACAAGACGCTGGGCAGCCTGGGGGCATGGCGCCAGCTCGACCAGCTGGGCAAGGCCACGTCGCTGCTGGCCTCGGCCGGGCTCAGCCGCGATGGGCTGGGTAAATCGGTGACCGATCAGGCGCTGAACGGGATCTTCCACTACATCGGCGGCGAGGAGGCCGCGCTGCGCGCCAACCCGCTGGGGCCGCTGAAGGGGCTGGTCGGCGGGTTTGGTGGCCTTGGCGGCCTGATCAAGCCCCGCTAGCCGCCAGCCGCGCCGCATGGTCGCGGACCAGCGCGATCATGTTCGGCAGCCCCTGAGTGCGGTTCGACGAGAGCTGGTTCTTGAGGTCGAAGGGTTCGAGCTGCCCGGCGATGTCCAGCGCCGCCACTTCGGCCGCACAGCGCCCGGCCACCGCGGCCAGCACCAGCGCGATGATCCCCTTGGTGATCGCGGCGTTGCTGTCGGCCAGGAAGGCCAGCTGGCCGTTCTCGGCCGGCAGCGGATAGACCCAGACCGAGGCCGAGCAGCCCGGCACCAGCGTTGCCGGGGTTTTCAGTTCGGCGGGCATCGGGGGCAATTCCCGGCCCAGCTCGATCAGCAGGCGATAGCGGTCGTCGGGATCGAGGAAGAGATATTCCTCGGCGATGTCGTCCAGGCTGCGCATGGCGCGGCCCCTAGCCTAATCGCGGCGGGGCGTCACCCCGCCAGCCCGCCGGGGCGGGTGAAAGCATAGTAGATCACATAGAACCAGCCGAGAAGGCCCTGCAGAATGGCCCACAGGATCGACTTGTGGACCGACCACGAGATGGTCGCGGCAATGGCACTGCCCAGGCCGATGCCGGCGCGGGCGGCATCGGTGCTGCGGTTCACAGGTCAACCCCGGCGGCAATCGCCTCGAGCTTGCGGATCCGCTCTTTCAGGTCGGCGATCTCGATCCGGCTGTTCATCCCCAGCGGGGCGTTCTCTGCCGGGGTGGTGGCGTGGGCCTCCAGCTCGCGCAGTTTCAGCGCCAGCCAGCCCTGCCAGCCCTTGAAAGTGGCCAGGGTGACCATGGCGAGGCCGGCCAGCCCGGTGAGCGAGGTGAGCGGGGCAAGAGTGACAAAGGGATCGGCCATGGCTTCCTCCTGTGATGCGGGTGTCAGGATTGACGGGTGGGAACCTGCGGCGGCTGCGGATCGCGCAGGCTTTCGATTTCGGCGGCCAGGTCGCGCTCGCGCCGGCCATCGGTGGCGATCCGCTCGAGCACCTGGATGCGCTCGGTCAGGCGGGCGACCTCGTGCTCCAGCTCCTGCTCGCGCGGGCTGTGGGGCAGTTCGCCGCCATAGTCCCGGTCAAGCCGGCCGCGGCGCCCGCGGCGCAGGTCGAACGGCGGATAGCCTGCCTGCAGGCGGTGGCGCTGGTAGCGGAAGAACATGACGATCGCGACGATGGCGATCAGCGTTCCGGAAAAATGGACGTGCATGGTGGTTCCCCGGATTGGTCTGGTCTTGGAAGGTGGTTCAGTTGACGGCGCTTAATTGGCGGCAGGGCCGCGCAGTTGCTCGATGGCCTGGGCCAGATCGCCGCCACGATCGGTGGCGATGCGTTCCAGCACCCGCACCCGGTCTTCCAGCGCCTGGTTGGCAGTGGCGTATTGCGCTGCCTTTTCGGCGGTGTGGCTGGCCATCAGTTCCAGCTGGCGTTCCTTGAAGGCCAGGTGGCGCTTGTAGAGGTCGGAAAGGATGCCAATGATGGCAATCGCTCCGATCACGACAGCGGCCAGGCCGATGGTTTCTCCCGGGCCCATGGCGGTTCTCTCCCTCTGGCGCGGTTCAGCGTTGCAGGTCGGCCAGCACCGGCCGGGCCGGGGCGGGGTCGCGCAGCGCCTCGATCTGGGCGGCCACGTCGCTGCTCTTGTCGGTGACGATCCGCTCGAGCACCCTGACGCGTTCTTCCAGCTCGCGGATGTGGTCGGCCGAGGCGCTGCTGGCGCTGGCGTCATTCGCCATCAGCCGCAGTTCGGCCATCCGGCGCTGGTGCTTGGTCCAGATGCCCAGACCGCCCAGTCCCATCCCGACGATCGGGATCAGCGCGCCGATTTCTCCAGGTCCGATCATGGTTCCCCCCGTATCCCTTGGTTTCAGCGCAGCTTTTCGATTTCGTCGGAAAGGCGCGGGTTGTGGCTGACGTAATAGGCTTCGACATTGGCGAGCCGACGGTCCAGATCGCGGAACTGGGCGCGCACCTCGCGGGCGGTCCGGGCCGGGCTCTGCCGCACGCCCTGCCAGAAGCGCTGTTCCGAACGGTCGGAATAGAGGCTGGCGGGCTTTTTCTCGGCCAGCAGGCCCAGGGCGAAGTAGATCGGGATGCCGATCCCGGTCGAGAAGGTGAAGACCAGCGTCGCCAGCCGCACCCACAGGACATCGATCCCGGTATAGTCGGCGATCCCGGCGCAGACGCCCATCAGCTTGCCGTTGGCCTTGTCGCGATAGAACCGGGTGTGCACCGGGCGGGTGTCGCGGCCCCAATCCGCATCGCGATAATCGTGCGCGTCGAAGGGGCGGCGGTCGACGTCGGCGCGCGGGTCGCGCTGGCGCAGGGCGTGGGTGTCGCGCGGGTCGTAGCGGTTCGCCGGATCGAGATCGGGGCGGTTGCGATAGCGGGTCGGGTCGGAGATGCTCACCGGATCACTCCCTGGCGTTGGCCGCGCAGACGATCGATCTCGTTCAGCGGCAGGTTGTCATGTTCAGAATTGGGCAGCGGCAGGCCGGGATGGAACTCGGGGTGGTCGGCAGCAACCAGGCGCTCGACCGTATCCATCCGCTCGTCCAGCCGCCGGGCAACCTGATAGAGTTCCTCCAGCAGGGCCTCGTCACCCTGGGTCAGGGTCGCGGCGGTCTTCCACTTGGTCACGTGGTGGAGGATGATCCACGGCAGGCCGACAAACAGGGTGCCGCAGGCAACGATCGGGATAACGATGTCTTCCATGGCCTCAGCCCTCCTTGCTCTTGAGCGCGGCCTTCATCGCCTCCAGCTCCTCGTCGACCTTGTCGGCCGAGGCCAGCGCGGCGATCTCGTCGGCCAGGCCGGCCTTGCTGTTGCCGTCGGCCAGACTGAGCGCATCGGCGCGGCCTTCGGCATAGTCGACCCGGCGTTCCAGCGCGTCGAACCGCGCCATCGCCTCGTCCACCCGCTCGCTGGCCAGCAGCGTGCGCAGCTTGACCCGGTTTTCGGCGCTTTCCAGCCGGGCGGCGATCGCGCCCTGGCGGCTGCGGGCCTCGCGCAGGCGGGTCTGCAGCTTGTCGATGTCGGCCTCGTAGGCCCGCAGGCTGTCGTCCAGCACGGCGATCTCGGCCTTCAGCTGGTCGGCCATGTCGCCGGCCTTCTTCTTTTCGACCAGGGCGGCGCGGGCCAGGTCCTCGCGGTCCTTCGACAGGGCCAGTTGGGCCTTGTCGGCCCAATCGGCCTGGAGCCGCTCGAGCTTCGCCACATGGCGGCTCATTTCCTTCTGGTCGGCAATGGTCCGCGCCGCACTGGCCCGCACTTCGACCAGGGTTTCCTCCATCTCCATGATGATCATGCGGATCATCTTGGCCGGGTCCTCGGCGCGTTCGAGCAGGTCGGTGAAATTGGCCGCGATGATGTCGCGGGTGCGGCTGAAAATGCCCATCGGCAAGGCTCCACTGTGAGAAACGGCTATGGCAGGTTTGCGCCCCTCGCGTCGCACCCTCTCGACCTCGGCGTCAAGCCGATAGCGACGGGGGGCGGGCTCGGGGATCACGGAAAGGGTCTGGGCCGGAACGCGGGTCTGGCGGTGGGGTGGGGTACCGCCGACATCGGTGGGGGCAGGGCGTTCCGGCCCAAGCTCGGGGTGGCGCGAAGCCGTGAAAGGGTGGGGCCGATTGACCATGCCCCGGTTATCGCAACCGCCGTGCCAATTCACGAAAGTGGCGTAATTCTGCCGATTTCGCGCCGATTGCGTCAGGCGGGTCCGCGAATCAATTTGCCAATCCTTCGTGAAATATGCCACAAGTTAGGAAACGGCGCGAAAGGCCCGGTATGGAACGCGAAGCCCAGTTCATCGGCCAGTCGGGCGCCTTCCTCGATGCGGTCGAACGCGCCAGCCGCGCCGCGCCCTTGCGCCGCCCGGTGCTGGTGATCGGCGAGCGCGGCACCGGCAAGGAACTGATTGCTGAACGCCTCCACCGCCTCTCCCCTCGCTGGGACATGCCGCTGGTGACGATGAACTGCGCTGCGCTGCCCGAAAGCCTGATCGAAGCCGAACTGTTCGGGCACGAGGCCGGGGCCTTCACCGGCGCCACCAAGGCCCGCGCCGGGCGCTTTGAAGAGGCCGATGGCGGCACCCTGTTCCTCGACGAACTCGGCACCCTGTCGATGGGGGCGCAGGAGCGCTTGTTGCGCGCGGTCGAATATGGCGAGGTCGCGCGGATCGGCTCGAGCCGCCCGATCCGGGTCGACGTGCGGATCGTCGCCGCCACCAACGAGGATCTGCCCGCCATGGCCGAGGCCGGGCGGTTCCGTGCCGACCTGCTCGACCGCCTCTCGTTCGAGGTGATCACCCTGCCCCCCCTGCGCGCGCGGGAGGGCGATGTGCCCGTGCTGGCCGAATTCTTCGGGCGGCGGATGGCCTCGGAACTGGGCTGGGAACGCTGGCCGGGGTTCAGCGAACCCGCCGCCGCCGCGCTGGAAGGTTATCGCTGGCCGGGCAATGTCCGCGAGCTGCGCAACGTGGTCGAACGCGCGGTCTATCGCTGGGGCTATGATGGCGAACCGGTGGGCGAGGTGCAGTTCGACCCCTTCGCCAGCCCGTGGAAGCCCGAGGCCCCGGCGCGCGCCGCCGATCCCGGCGATCCCGCCGAGGCCCCCGCGCCGGCGCCCGCCGCCCGGCTCGAGACCGTCACCGACCTGCGCGGCGCGGTCGAGGCCCACGAACGCGCGATCCTCGAGGCCGCGCTGGGCCGCCACCGCTATAACCAGCGCCAGACGGCGAAGTCGCTGGGCCTGACCTATGACCAGCTGCGCCACGCGATGAAGAAGCACGGGCTGGCGGAGAAGGGGTAGGGGTGGTCAGCGGCGTGCGGCGCGGAGCTCATGCTCGACGCGATGGCCCAGACAAGCGACGGCGGATTGAGCAAGAGGATAGAAGCCATGGCGGAAAAGGCTGCGGGTGCAAAGAAAGGGCGGCAGACCCAGTGGGCTACCCAGTTCTTGGCGGCATCCGAACTCATCAGGCGGGGCTACACCGTCTCGTTCACCCAGGGAAACAATACGCCCGTTGCCGATCTTATGGTCGGATCGCCCAGTTCAGAACTGTTTTGGATTGATGTGAAAGGCCTATCTTCAAGGAACGCATGGCTCATTAACCCAAAGGAGCCGCGCGCTGGGCTGTTTTACATCCTCATCCTGCTGTCGCCGAATGTTGAGGAACCGAACGAGCGAAAGCCTGATCGATTCTTTGTCATGACACAGGCTGAGGCAGCCGAAGCAGAGGCTGCTTACATGAAGAAACACCCAAACGATCGCGGTTTGATTAGAGGGTTTGGGTTTGCTCAGGTCGAGCAGCCCGGGCTGTTTGAAAACAGGTGGGACAAGCTGCCCCGCTAACTCCACCCTTGCATTCCGCGCGCAACCGGCCTAGGGGCGCGCTATCCCGACATTGTTGATGCTTTGCCGGGCTGGCGCCGAAGGGGGCCGGCACGACGGGGCTTTGGCGGGTTCGGGCAATCTGGAGCATTCATGGCGGACATCGCCCGCATCACTGCCGTTATCGCCCCCGAGGTCGAGGCCATGGGCTTCGAACTCGTGCGCGTCGCGCTGTTCGGCAAGAGCGAGGTGGGCGATGAGGAGCATACGTTGCAGGTGATGGCCGAGCGGCCCGAGACCGGCCAGCTGGTGATCGAGGACTGCGTCAAGCTTTCGCACCGCATTTCCGACAAGATCGACGCGCTGGAAGAGGCCGGCGAGGTGCTGATCGAGGAAGCCTACCGGCTGGAGGTTTCCTCCCCCGGCATCGACCGCCCGCTGACCCGCACCAAGGACTGGGCCGCCTGGGCCGGGCACGAGGCCAAGGTGAACCTGACCGAGCCGGTCGATGGCAACCGCAAACATATCCAGGGCGTGATCGCCGCTTTCGATGGCGAGACGGTCACACTGGATGAAAAGAAATCGGGCCGGGTGACTTTCCCGCTCGCCCATGTCCATTCCGCGCGGCTGGTCCTGACCGACCGGCTGCTCGCCGCCACCCGCCCGCTGGATGCCAGCGGGGCAGACCATCTCGAAGAAGAACAGGAAGACTGATATGGCCAGTCCGATTTCCGCCAACCGCGCCGAACTGCTGGCGATCGCCAACTCGGTCGCCACCGAGAAGATGATCGACAAGGCGATCGTCATCGAGGCGATGGAGGAAGCGATCCAGAAGTCGGCGCGCAACCGCTATGGTGCCGAGAACGACATTCGCGCCAAGCTCGATCCGCGCACTGGCGATCTGCGGCTGTGGCGCGTGGTCGAAGTGGTCGAGGTGGTCGAGGACTATTTCAAGCAGGTCGATCTCAAGCAGGCCGAAAAGCTGCAGCCGGGCGCCAAGCTGGGTGACTTCATCGTCGATCCGCTGCCGCCGGTCGATCTGGGCCGCATCGACGCCCAGTCGGCCAAGCAGGTGATCTTCCAGAAGGTCCGCGATGCCGAGCGCGAGCGCCAGTACGAGGAATTCAAGGATCGCGCCGGCGAAGTCGTCACCGGCGTGATCAAGTCGGTCGAATTCGGCCACGTGATCGTCAACCTTGGCCGCGCCGAAGGCGTGATCCGCCGCGATCAGCAGATCCCGCGCGAGGCCGCCCGCGTCGGCGAACGCGTTCGCGCGCTGGTGCTGAAGGTGGAACGCCAGAACCGCGGGCCGCAGATCTTCCTGTCGCGCGCGCATCCGGACTTCATGAAGAAGCTGTTCGCCCAGGAAGTGCCCGAAATCTACGATGGCATCATCACCATCATGGCCGCCGCCCGCGATCCGGGCAGCCGCGCCAAGATCGGCGTGATCAGCCGCGACAGCAGCATCGATCCGGTCGGCGCCTGCGTCGGCATGAAGGGCAGCCGCGTGCAGGCGGTGGTCCAGGAAATGCAGGGCGAGAAGATCGACATCATCCCCTGGAGCCAGGACACCGCGACCTTCGTGGTCAACGCGCTGCAGCCGGCCACCGTCAGCCGCGTGGTGATCGACGAGGAAGAGAGCCGGATCGAGGTGGTGGTGCCCGACGATCAGCTGAGCCTGGCCATCGGCCGGCGCGGCCAGAACGTGCGGCTGGCCAGCCAGCTGACCGGCAGCCAGATCGACATCATGACCGAGGCCGAGGCCAGCGAAAAGCGCCAGAAGGAATTCGCCGAGCGCTCGAAGATGTTCGAGGAAGAGCTCGACCTCGACGAGACCCTGTCGCAGCTGCTGGTCGCCGAAGGCTTCAGCGAGCTGGAGGAAGTGGCCTATATCGAGCTGGCCGAACTGGCCACCATCGATGGCCTTGACGAGGAACTGGCCGAGGAGCTGCAGAGCCGCGCGGTCGAGGCGCTGGAGCGCCGCGAAGCCGCCGCGCGCGAGGAACGCCGCGCGCTGGGCGTCGAGGACGATCTGGCCGAAATGCCGCACCTGACCGAGGCGATGCTGGTCACGCTGGGCAAGGCCGGGATCAAGACGCTCGACGATCTGGCCGACCTCGCCACCGACGAGCTGATCGCCAAGAAGCGCGGGGGCGAACAGCGCCGCCGTTCGGACAAGCCCGAACGCCGCGACCGCCCCGAGCGCGAGGCCGACAAGGGCGGCGTGCTGGGCGAATATGGCCTGAGCGAAGCGCAGGGCAACGAGATCATCATGGCGGCCCGCGCCCACTGGTTCGCTGAAGAGCCAAATTCTGTTGAGGAGGCCGCTGATGCGGGTTCCTCGCAATGAGCGCCTAAGCGCCGACATTGTTGAGAGCGGCCCGGAGCGGAAATGCATCCTCTCCGGCCGGATCGACGCGCGTGACGGGCTGATCCGGCTGGCGATCTCGCCGGCGGGTGAAGTGCTGCCCGATGTGCTGGCGCGTGCCCCCGGGCGCGGCGCCTGGCTGGGCGTGGCGCGCGGTGAGCTGGAAACCGCGCTGGCCAAGGGCAAGCTGAAGGGTGCGCTGGCCCGGGCCTTCAAGGGCGCGGCGCTGGCGATCCCCGCCGATCTGCCCGAGCGGATCGACGCGGCGCTGACCCGCGCCCTGGCCGACCGGCTGGGGCTGGAACTGAAGGCCGGGCGGCTGCTGCTCGGCTCGGAACGGATCGCCGAACAGGCCCGTACCGGGCGGGTGGCCTGGCTGGGCCATGCCGCCGATGCCAGCGCCGACGGGCGCCGCAAGCTCGACCAGGCCTGGCGCGTCGGCGAGGATGCCGAAGGCTCGGGCATGGCCGGAACGATCTTGCCGCTGGACCGGGCGGCGCTGTCTGTGGCATTGGGCCGCGACAACGTCGTCCATCTGGCGCTGAACGATGCGGGCGCGGCCGAGCGGCTGGGTCCGCTGCTGCGGCGCCTGCTGCACTATCATGGTATCGGCGGCGCCGATGCCAGCGAGGCGGGGGAGGTCGCAACGTCGGCAGCCCCGGTGACGACACATTGATTGCTAAGGAAATATTTTCGAGATGAGCGACGGCGACAACAAACCGACTCTTGGCCGCAAGCCGCTGGGGCTGAAGACCTCGGTCGCGGCGGGCGAGGTCAAGCAGACCTTCAGCCACGGCCGCACCAACAAGGTGGTGGTCGAGGTCAAGCGCCGCAAGCTGATCGGCAAGCCGGGCGAGGGCCCGGTGGCCACGCCCGAGCCGGTGGTGGCCGCCGCGCCGCCCCCGCCGCCTCCGCCCCCGCCCGCGCGCCCGGCCCCCAGCGCCGAAAGCCGGCAGGAAATGCAGGCCCGCCTGCTGCGCGAGGCCGAGGAGGCCCGCATGGCGCTGCTGGAGGAAGCCAGCCGCCGCGAGCAGGAAGAACGCGCCCGCGCCGCCGAGGAAGAACGCCGCCGTGCGGCCGAGGCACCCGCCGAAACCAAGGCGGCCCCGGCGCCGGTCGAGGAAGCGCCCGAGCCGGCCGCTGACGAGGCCCCGGCCGACGACAGCGCCCGCGCCAGCGCCCCGGCCCCGCGCCGCTTCACCCCGGTGGCCGCGCCCAAGCGCCCCGAACCGGTGGCCAAGAAGCCGGCCCACGCCCAGCGCGACCGCAAGGGCGACGAGCGTCGCGGCGGCAAGCTGACCGTGGCCCGCGCGCTGAACGACGACGAGGGCGCCCGCGCCCGCAGCCTGGCCGCGTTGAAGCGCGCCCGCGAGAAGGAGCGCCGCGCGCATTACGCCGGCCAGCAGCACAATCGCGAAAAGCAGTCGCGCGATGTGGTGGTGCCCGAGGCGATCACCGTCCAGGAACTGGCCAACCGCATGGCGGAAAAGGGCGCGGACCTGGTCAAGGCGCTGTTCAAGATGGGGATGATGGTCACCGTCAACCAGACCATCGATCAGGATACCGCCGAACTGCTGGTCGAGGAATTCGGCCACACCATCCAGCGCGTTTCGGACAGCGACGTCGACATCGACCATGCCGCCGACGTCGACGCGGAAGATACCCTGAAGGTCCGCCCGCCGGTGGTGACGATCATGGGCCACGTCGACCACGGCAAGACCAGCCTGCTCGATGCGCTGCGCGGCACCGATGTGGTGCGCGGCGAGGCTGGCGGCATTACCCAGCATATTGGCGCCTATCAGATCAAGACCAAGAAGGGCGACCTGGTCACCTTCCTCGACACGCCGGGCCACGAGGCCTTTACCGAGATGCGCGCGCGCGGTGCCAATGTCACCGACATCGTCGTGCTGGTGGTTGCTTCCGACGACGGGATCATGCCGCAGACGGTGGAGGCGATCAATCACACCAAGGCCGCCGGGGTGCCGATGATCGTCGCCATCACCAAGTGCGACAAGCCCGAGGCCAACCCGCAGAAGATCCGCGAACGCCTGCTCGAGCACGAAGTGGTGGTCGAGGCCATGTCGGGCGATGTCCAGGACGTGGAAGTTTCGGCCAAGAGCGGCGCCGGGCTGGACGAGCTGATCGACAAGATCCTGCTGCAGGCCGAACTGATGGAGCTGAAGGCCAACCCCGATCGCGCCGCCGAGGCCACCGTGGTCGAAGCCAAGCTCGACAAGGGCAAGGGGCCGCTGGCCACCGTGCTGATCACCCGCGGCACGCTGAAGGTGGGCGATATTCTGGTGGTTGGCACCCAGTCGGGCCGCGTCCGCGCCATGCTGGATGACAAGGGCCGCCAGGTGAAGGCCGCGCCGCCAGCGCTGCCGGTCGAGGTGCTGGGCCTGTCGGGCGTGCCGATGGCCGGCGATACCCTGACCGTGGTGGAGAGCGAGGCCCGCGCCCGCGAAGTGGCCGCCTATCGCGCCGAAAAGGCCACCGCCAAGCGCACCGCCAGCGCCCCCACCAGCCTCGACACCATGTTCTCGGC
>JAFECL010000036.1:397-22829 GCA_018242165.1 Pseudomonadota bacterium | reverse complement strand
GCCTCGAACGCGCCGATCGTCGGCTTCAACGTCCGCCCCAATGCCAAGGCCCGCGAAATGGTCGAGCGGCACAAGGTGCGGATGAAGTACTTCGACGTGATCTACCACCTGACCGAGGATATTTCGAAGGAGATGGCCGGGGTCTGGGGGCCGGAGCGGATCGAAACCGTGGTCGGCCGCGCCGAGATCAAGGAAGTGTTCCCCGCCGGCAAGCACAACAAGGCCGCCGGCCTGCTGGTCGTCGAGGGCTATATCCGCAAGGGCCTGTTCACCCGCGTCACCCGCAACGACGTCATCGTTTCCAAGACCAGCGTCGCCTCGCTGCGCCGCTTCAAGGACGATGTGGCCGAAGTGCGCGCGGGCCTGGAATGCGGCGTGGTGCTGGAAGCCACCAACGACGTCAAACCGGGCGACATCCTCGAAACCTTCGAGGTCGAGATGCGCGAACGCACGCTCTGATCGCCTGATCCGGGCAAGGATAAATGGGGCGGGCCTGCGAAGGGCCGCCCCTGTTCGTTGGTGCAGGCGTGATGCGTCAGCGGGCGATGCCCAGCATTACGCTGGCAACCACCCCGGTGGCGATCCCCACCAGCAAGGCGTCGTTGCCACTGCGCACCCAGTGATAGCCGCGCGGCGGCGGGCGCAGGCGGTAATAGCGGTAATCGATATCGGCATAACGCCAGGCACGGTCGCGCTCGAAGTGCTCGCCGCGCCGGAACTGGCGCCAGCCCGGCGGCGGTCCGTCATGGCGGTCATGCTCGCCCCAGCCGCGATGCAGCCCGCGATCGTGCCGGCCATCCTCGTGCCAGCGGCCACGATCGTGATCGGGATCAGCGAAGGCCTTGGTGGGAGCGAGCGCCGGCCCAAGCAGGCTGGCGGCGATCAGGGTGGTCAGGGCTTTGCGCATCGGATGTCTCCTTGTGATGCGCTAGACCCTGCCACACCGGCGCTGAGGGTGGCCTGAATGCCGCCTTCAGCCACCAGCAAGGTTGGCGATCAGCTGTCCAGCGCGGCGTGGGCCGGCGCTGTGGCGGGTTGCCCCGTGGCCGATTGCCCCGTGGCCGACTGGCTTCCGCCTTGCACTACCCGGGCGAATTCCTGCGCATAGCGGGGGTGCTCGGTGCCCATCAGTCGATCCCACCAGGTGAAGTACAGCCCGTAATTGGTGTTGAACCCGCCCGAATGGTGCAGATCGTGGTGGGTGGTGGTGTTGATCCAGCGGGTCAGCGGGGTGCTCAGCCACCAGCGCGGCATCAGTTCGTAGCCGGCGTGGCCCATGGCGTTGCGGGTGATCTGGAAGATCAGCCAGGCCAGCGTCACCCATACCGGGGTGGGCACCAGCCACAGCCACAAGGGCACGAACAGGACCATCACCAGCGCCTCGGGGATCGCGAAGCTGTAGGCCGCCCAGGGGGTCGGGGTAACCGAACGGTGGTGGTCGCGGTGAAACAGGCGGAACAGGCGCGGGTGGTGCATGGCCCGATGCGCCCAGTAGAAATAGGCGTCGTGCGCCACGATCATCGCCGCCAGCAGCACCAGGTCGCTGCCCAGGCTGGTGCCATGTTCCGGCTTGCGCAGGACCCCGGAGTCGATCCCCCAGGCGACGAAGCCCGAAGCAAACGCATAGACCAGCACGGCCTGCACCGATTGCAGCACTTCGCGCCGCAGGTCGGCCCGCGATGCCCTGCGCTGCTGGATCTTGCGATGGCCCAGCCCCAGACGCCGCATTGTGAAGATCAGCGCCGAAACCACGGCGGCGGCGACCACGTAGCGGCCGAAATCGAAAGCGAAGAAGGCCAGTCCGTGGTGGCGCAGGATGGCAAGGGGGGGGAAGTCGGCAAGGCTGGTCATGGGGGGCTTTCGGTTGCGGGGCAGGTGCCGGCCCTGTGCCGCCGATCCGCCCCGTTGGCGCGGCGATCTTCGAATTCGGCTAGCCGATTCCGGAATCGGCCAGCCGGGCGGCGCGGTACTCGCTGGGGGTTACGCCCTCGGCATCGCGGAAAGCGCGGTTGAACGGGCCGATCGAGCCAAAGCCGGCGTCGAGCGCGATGGTCAGGATCGGCACCTCGCGCTGGGCCGGGTCGGCCAGGGCCGCGCGCGCCTCGGCCAGCCGGAAGGCATTGAGGAAGGCGTTGAAGTTGCGGTGGCCCAGCTCGCCGTTGATGATGCGGCGCAGGCGGTATTCAGGCTCGCCCAGCCGGGCGGCCAGCGCGGCGATCGACAGGCCATCGGTGCGGTAGATCCGTTCGTGCCCGATCAGCGTCAGCAGCCGCTGCGCCAGCGGCGAGAGCGGCTGGTCGGGCAAGGGGCCGGGGCGCGTGCCGGGTTGGGGCGAACCGGCGGCGCCGAACAGGTCGGCCGGGCGGAACTGGTACATCGCCGCCGAGGCCGCCAGGGTGGCAAGAAAGATCAACAGCAGGGTGAGCCGATGCGCCGGGTCGCTGCGCGCGGCGGCGTGGTTGGTCATCTCCAGCCCGGTGACCCAGGCGGCGCTGACCCCGATGGTGCCTGCCAGCCACAGCCGCAGCCGCCGGCGCGGTTCGACCAGATCGGCCTGCCGCCCGCGCCAGGCGATCCACACCCCGGCCAGGCTGAACCCGAACATCGCCGCCTTGGCCACGGCCCACAGCGCGAGATTGACCGACCCGGTGGTTGCCACCAGCGCCAGCTGCACCGCCGGGATCAGCGCGAACAGGCCGACCAGCTGCACCGCACGGCGCGGCAGGCGCGGGCAATCGTCGAACCACACCAGCGCGAACAGCCAGAACAGCGCCGGGGCGATGACCGAAATGGCATCGCACAGCAGCCAGGCGGTGGAGGCGCCGATCTCGTCGAGCAGCGGGGTGATCACATAGGCCAGCACCGTCAGGTTCATCGCCATCGCCACCCGCGCTGCGGGCGAGGCCCGGCGCAGGGGCCACAGCGCCAGCAGCCACAGAACGAACAGCGTGATGGTGCCGCCGCGCAGCAACGGATCGAGGATATCCGGGCGGTCCGCGCCGCTCACGGGATCGCCCGGGCCCCCAGCAGCGGGTTCAGCCCGGCCACATAGTTCAGCCACTTCTTCGGCCGGCGGACCATTTCGGCGGGCACCGGCGCGGTCAGGCCGACCAGCTCGGCGATCCGGGCGACGAAATGGATGCAGTTGTGGGTGTCGAGGTTGTAGCCCTTGCCCGGTTCGTGCCCCCAGCGTTCCACCTCGTCCATCACCAGCCGGTACTGGGCGTCGCTGAGCGGTACGGTGAAGTGCACGTTGGTCGAGCGGACATAATGTTCCTTCTCGACATAGATCTCGCTCGGGACGTTGCCGGTCAGGATCGCCGGGGTGACGCTGCGCGCGGTATAGCCGAAGTTCTGGTGGATCTTTTCGCCCGTGGCATCCAGCGTCCCGTCCAGCGCGATGAAGGCATGCGGATAGCGTCCGCCGGCCCACGAGCCGTTGAACGAATGAAAGGCCAGCATCACCCGGGCCATGGCCGGCTGGGGGAACAGGATCAGGGCGGCAAGGATCAGCAGCAGGCGGGGCATGGCGCGGCAAGCTAGCGGCCCCCGGCGCGCGCGGCAAGCTTGCCGGCCTGCCGCCCATGCCCCATATGGGGGGCATGAAGCATTCCCCCGCCAGCCCGGAAACCCGTTCGGTCCGCCTGCTCAAGGTTGGCGAACAGGTGCGCCACGTGATTTCCGAACTGCTCGCCCGCCAGCAGGTCCATGACGAGGTGCTGAGCGCCCACTGTGTTTCGGTGACCGAGGTGCGGATGTCGCCCGATCTGCGGCAGGCCAGCGTCTATGTGAAGCCGCTGCTGGGGGTGGACGAGGCCGAGGTGCTGAAGGCATTGCGGACCCATACCGCCTTCTTCCAGCGCGAGGTGGCCAGCCGGCTGAAGCTGAAATACGCCGCGAAGCTGCAGTTCCGCCCCGACGAAAGCTTTGACGAGGCCGGGCGGATCGATGCCCTGCTGGCCGATCCGCGGGTGGCGCGCGATCTGGGGCAGGGCGGGGGCGAGGCGTGATGCGCCGGCTGCTGAGCCTGTTGCTGGCGGCGCTGCTGCCCGGCGCTGCCCTGGCGCAGAACCCCGCGATCACCGATCCGGTCCACGATGCCGCCCATCCGCCGCTGCCCGTCGCCTTCGTGATGAAGGCGCCCGACGGGGCCGGGGCGATGAACGCGCTGCTGTGGCTGGCCGGTGGGGCCGGGCCGCACCCTGCCCTGCTGCTGTTCCACGGCTTTCCGGGCAACGAGCAGAACCTCGATCTGGCGCAGGCCGCTCGGCGCGCCGGCTGGCATGTGCTGACCCTGCACTATCGCGGCAGCTGGGGCAGCCCCGGCCAGTTCAGCTTCGTGCATGCCACCCAGGATGCCCATACCGCGCTGGCCTGGCTGCGCGATCCGGCCAATGCCGCGCGCTATGGCATCGATCCGGCGCGGATCGCGGTGGCAGGGCATTCGATGGGCGGCTTCATGGCGGCCGATGCCGCCGCCGACGATCCGGCGGTGGTGGGCCTGTTCCTGATCGATGCCTGGTGGATCGGCAAGTATGGCGCGCAGACCGCCACCCCGCCCGGGCTGGCGGCGTGGCGGGCAAACCATGCCGATGACATGCCGCCGCTGGCCGGGGCGACGCTGGACGGGCTGGCGGCCGAGGCGCGCGACCATGCCGCCCGGCTGGACCTCAAGGCCCGGGTGCTGGCCTATGGGGCGCGGCCGCTGGCGATCCATGGATCGGCGCAGGCGCGCGGGGCGGACAATCTGGCGGTGCTGGATGCAGCGGTGCAGGCCGGCAACAGCCATGCCACGGGCGGGCTGTGGGATACCGACCACAGCTTTTCCGACCGGCGGATCGCGCTGGCCACCACGCTGGTCGACTGGCTGGCCACCCTGGGCCCGGCGGCGCGCTGATGGTCAAGCTCTATTTCTACTACGCCAGCATGAATGCCGGCAAATCGACCAACCTGCTCCAGGCCGATTTCAACTATCGCGAGCGCGGGATGACCACCATGCTGTGGACCGCCGCGCTGGATGATCGGGGCGGCACACGGGCGATCGAAAGCCGGATCGGCCTGCACGCCGATGCCCACCGCTTTGCCGAAGATACCGACCTGTGGGAGCGGGTGCTGGCCGCGCACCGGGTTACCCCGCTGGCCTGCGTGCTGGTCGACGAGGCCCAGTTCCTGAGCGAGGCGCAAGTCTGGCAGCTGGCCCGGCTGGCCGACGAGGGCGGGATTCCGGTGCTGTGCTACGGGTTGCGGACCGACTTTCAGGGTCAGCTTTTTCCCGGGTCGAAAGTGCTGCTGGGGATTGCCGATGCGCTGGTCGAGCTGAAGGGCGTGTGCCACTGCGGCCGCAAGGCGACGATGAACCTGCGGGTCGATGCCAGCGGCGCGGCGGTGCGCGACGGGGCGCAGACCGAGATCGGCGGCAATGACCGCTATGTTGCCCTCTGCCGCCGCCATTTCAGCGAAGCGCGCGGGATGCACGGGGGGCAGGCGTGAGGCGCGCCGGGCTGCTGTGCCTCGCGGCGCTGGCCCTGCCACAGGCGGCGCTGGCGATGCCCAATGACCCTGACGTGATCGGGCTCGATCTGGTTCACGCGATTCTTCCCGATGCCTTCGGGCCGGCACCCGGCTGCCTTGCCCCCGCGCTCGATCCGCCCAGCCAGATCCATCGCGCCGCGCCGCCGCGCTGGCGGGCGGCGGGGAAGGGGGCGCTGGCCCCGGCGCTGCGCACCGCGCTGAACCGCGCCTATTTCGCCGCCCAGCCCATCCCGGACGATATCGTCGATGCTGACGAGCTGCACGCCACCCTGCCGCAGGCGCATTTCCCCGATACCGGCTTTCCCTGCGGCACCGAGATCAGCTTCTCGCTGCCGCGCCGGGCGGGGGACTGGGCTTTCATCGAGCGCGGCTCGTCGTGCGGCGCGGGCTGCGGCTCGGGCCAGGTGATCGCCTATCGCCGGCAAAAGGGCAGCTGGCGACGGCTGGCGACTGCCGTGACGTGGAGCGGGGGATGAACCCCACCCTGTTTCAGGCGCTGACCCTGGTGCTGCCGCTGGTCTGCGCCATCGTCTTTCACGAGGTGGCGCACGGCTGGATGGCGCGGGCGCTGGGCGACCCCACCGCTGCCGAGCTGAAGCGGCTGAGCCTCAACCCGCTGCGCCATGTCGATCCGGTGGGCACCCTGCTGATACCGGGGCTGCTGGCCATGGCCCATCTGCCGGTGTTCGGCTGGGCCAAGCCGGTGCCGGTCAATACCCGCCGCCTGCGCCACCCCCGGCGTGACATGGCACTGGTGGGCGCGGCGGGGCCCATGATGAACTTGGCGATGGGGCTGGCGGCCGCTGTGGCGATCGGCCTTCTGGCGCGCTGGCTGGGGCCGGGGCACCGCCCGGGGCTGGGCACGTCGTTCGTGATGGCCAACCTTGCGAACTTCCTGACGGTCAACCTCTCGCTCGCCCTCTTCAACCTGCTGCCGATCCCACCGTTCGACGGCAGCCACGTGGTCGAAGGGTTGCTGCCCGCACCGCTGGCGGCGATCTACGCCCGCTTTCGCCGCGCCGGCATGCTGATCCCGATCCTGCTGATCGTGGTGGTGCCACGCCTGTTTCCCGGCTTCGATCCGGTGGCGATGCTGATCGACCCGCCGATCGACTGGCTGCTGGAACGCTATCTGGCGCTGGCCACAGCGATCGCCGCCCCCTGAACCATGCCCCACGGCTGGATCATTCTCGACAAGCCGCTCGGGCTGGGCAGCACGCAGGGCGTTGCCGCGGTGAAGCGGGTGCTGCGCGAAGCCGGGCACAACATGAAGCTCAAGGGCGGGCTCAAGGTCGGCCACGGCGGGACGCTCGATCCGCTGGCCACCGGCGTGCTGCCGATTGCGCTGGGCGAGGCGACCAAGCTGACCGGCCGGATGCTCGATGCCGACAAGGTCTACCAGTTTACCGTGGCCTTCGGGGCCGAGACCGACACGCTCGACCTTGAAGGGCAGGTGGTGGCGGAGAGTGCGGTGCGGCCGACGGCGGCCGCCATCAAGGCGCTTGTGCCCCGCTTCACCGGGCCGATCGAACAGGTGCCCCCGGCCTATTCGGCGCTCAAGGTCGATGGGGCGCGGGCCTACGATCTTGCCCGCGCCGGCGAGCAGGTCGCGCTGGCGGCGCGGCGCGTGACGATCCATGCGCTGTCGCTCGACGCCACCGATGGCGCCAGCGCCAGCTTCACCGCCCATGTCTCGAAAGGCACCTATATCCGCAGCCTGGCCCGCGATCTCGCGCTGGCGCTGGGCACGCGCGGCCATGTTACCCGGCTGCACCGGGTCAAGGCCGGGCCGTTCCGGATCGAAGCGGCGATTTCGCTGGACATTCTCAACGAAATCGGCAAGGGGGCGCCGCTTGAACCTCACCTCTTGCCGCTGGAGGCAGGGCTGGACGACATCCCGGCTCTTTCCCTCGACCCGGAGCAGGCACGGGCGGTCCGCCAGGGCCGGGTTCTGACCGGATTGCCCCTTGATGACGGGCTGTGCTGGGCGCGAACGGGCCAAACTCCTGTCGCGCTGATCGAGATCCTCTCGGGCACGGCCACGGTGGTCAGGGGCTTCAACCTTCCCGATGTCGCGGAGTGAATGACATGTCGGTGACCGCCGAAAAGAAGCAGGAAATCATCAAGGACAACGCGCGCCAGGCCAATGACACCGGCTCGCCGGAAGTGCAGGTCGCGATCCTGACCAGCCGCATCCAGACCCTGACCGACCACTTCAAGGCCCACCACAAGGACAACCACTCGCGTCGCGGCCTGCTGATGATGGTCAACAAGCGCCGCACCCTGCTCGCCTACCTCAAGAAGAAGGATGTCGGGCGGTACAACGCGCTGATCGCGAAGCTGGGGCTTCGCAAGTAAGTTTTTACGCGGAGGCGGCCCCCAGCGGGCCGCTTCTTGCATCTGCGGCCGGCGAATCCGGTCGCGCAATTGGGGCATTCCCGCAATTCGGCGGGGCGCCTTGGGGCCAGAACCAGCCCCGCAGCCGTAACCGGGCGGCACATCCCGGCAGCAAATCCCGCCCGGCAATAGGGCCCGGCGGGCTGAAGGAAACAACATGTTCGACGTGAAAACCGTATCGCTGGAGTGGGGCGGAAAGACCCTCACTCTGGAAACCGGCCGCATTGCCCGCCAGGCTGATGGCGCGGTGCTGGCCACCTATGGCGAAACCGTGGTGCTCTGCGCCGTGACCGCCGCCAAGTCGGTGAAGGAAGGGCAGGACTTCTTCCCGCTGACCGTCCACTATCAGGAAAAGTTCTCGGCCGCCGGGCGCATCCCGGGTGGCTTCTTCAAGCGCGAACGCGGCGCGACCGAAAAGGAAACCCTGGTTTCCCGCCTGATCGACCGCCCGGTGCGTCCGTTGTTCCCCGAAGGTTTCTACAACGAGATCAACGTCATCGCCCAGGTGCTGTCCTATGATGGCGAGACCGAGCCCGATATCGTCGCGATGATCGCCGCTTCGGCCGCGCTCACCATCTCGGGTGTGCCTTTCATGGGCCCGATCGGCGCCGCGCGCGTCGGCTTCAAGGATGGCGAATATGTGCTGAACCCCAGCATGAGCCAGGTGGCCGAAGGCCGGCTCGACCTGGTGGTTGCCGCCACCGACACCGCGGTGATGATGGTCGAATCCGAAGCCAAGGAGCTGACCGAGGACGAGATGCTGGGCGCCGTGCTGTTCGCCCATGACGAAAGCCGCAAGGTGGTCAAGGCGATCATCGACCTCGCTGAAAAGGCCGCCAAGGATCCCTGGGACATCGACCTGTCGGACAATACCGCCGACATCAAGAAGAAGCTCAAGGACATCGTCGGCAAGGACGTCGCCGCCGCCTACAAGCTGACCGACAAGTCGGCCCGTTCGAACGCGCTGAACGCCGCCCGCGCCAAGGCCAAGGCTGCCTTCGCCGAGGAAACCCCGCAGACCCAGATGGTCGCGATCAAGACCATGAAGAAGGTCGAGGCCGACATCGTCCGCACCGCCATCCTCAAGGATGGCCAGCGGATCGACGGGCGCACCACCACCCAGGTCCGCCCGATCGAGAGCATGGTCGGCTTCCTGCCGCGCACCCATGGTTCGGCGCTGTTCACCCGCGGTGAAACCCAGACCATCTGCACCACCACCCTTGGCACCAAGGATGCGGAACAGATGATCGACGGGCTCGATGGCCTGTCGTACCAGCGCTTCATGCTGCACTACAACTTCCCGCCCTATTCGGTCGGTGAAGTGGGCCGCTTCGGCGCCCCGGGCCGCCGCGAGGTTGGCCATGGCAAGCTGGCCTGGCGCGCGCTGCACCCGGTGCTGCCGACCAAGGACGAGTTCCCCTACACCATCCGCGTGCTCAGCGACGTGACCGAATCGAACGGTTCGTCGTCGATGGCCACCGTCTGCGGCGGCTGCCTCAGCATGATGGACGCCGGCGTGCCGATCGCGCGCCCGGTGTCGGGCATCGCCATGGGCCTGATCCTGGAAGGCAAGGACTTCGCCGTCCTGTCGGACATCCTGGGCGACGAGGATCACCTCGGCGACATGGATTTCAAGGTGGCCGGCACCAGCGCGGGCATCACCACCATGCAGATGGACATCAAGGTGGCGGGCATCACCCGCGAGATCTTTGAAGTCGCGCTGAAGCAGGCCAGCGAAGGCCGCGCCCACATCCTCGCCGAGATGACCAAGGCGCTGGGCGAGGCGCGGACCGAGCTTTCGGCCCATGCCCCGCGCATCGAGACGCTGCAGATCGACAAGTCGAAGATCCGCGACATCATCGGCACCGGCGGCAAGGTGATCCGCGAGATCGTCGCCACCACCGGCGCCAAGGTCGACATCGACGATGAAGGCCTGATCAAGATCAGCTCGTCGGATCTGTCGCAGATCGAGGCGGCCCGCCAGTGGATCCTCGGCATTGTCGAGGAAGCCGAGGTCGGCAAGATCTACAAGGGCAAGGTCGTCAACATCGTCGACTTCGGTGCCTTCGTGAACTTCATGGGTGGCAAGGACGGCCTCGTCCACGTCTCGGAATTGAAGAACGAGCGGGTCGAGCGGCCGACCGATGTCGTCTCGGAAGGTCAGGAAGTCTTCGTCAAGGTGCTCGAGATCGATCAGCGCGGCAAGGTCCGCCTGTCGATGCGGGTGGTTGACCAGGAAACCGGGGCCGAGCTGGAAGATACTCGCCCGCCGCGCGAACCGCGTGAACCGCGCGGCGACCGGGGTGATCGCGGCGATCGCCGTGGCCCGCGTGGCGACCGTGACCGTGGCCCCCGCAACGGCGGCGGGCGTGACCGCGATCGCGGCCCGCGCCGTGACCGCGACGACGATCGCGGCGGCAACCCGGACCACATGCCGGCGTTCCTCAAGTCCGACGACTGATGGGGCCTGACCGGACCAGTGAGGGGGCTCGCCAGCGATGGCGGGCCCCTTTCGCTTGCGGGCGCGTGTAACATCGTGTTGCGCGGCCGTGGTTCATCGCCGCGTCATATAAAAAACCTATATTCTCCAGCTGCCCGTGGCGATTCCCGCCTCGTGGTCGCGAAGGATATTATCTATGGGTATCAAGGATTTCATCGAGGAGGCCGCTGGTGCCTATGCTGCCGACAAGGCGCTGGAAGCGGTTGATCCCGATGCCGGTTTCCTGGCCAAGGCTGCGGCTGCGGTGGCCGGCTTCGAAGGCGTGAGTGCGATCAAGGAGCACTTCGCCGGCGAGCAGGCCCAGGCCGAAGAGGCTGCCCCGCAGGACGACGCCCAGGGCGACGACGGCGCGCAGGGCTGAGCGGACGAGACATGGCAAAACGGGGTGGGAAGCGCGTGCTTCCCACCCCGCTTGGCGTGCGGACCGGACGGGCGATCAGCCTGCGCGCGGCGCGATATGGATGCGGTTGCGGCCTTCGGCCTTGGCCCGGTAGAGCGCCTCGTCGGCGGCCTTGAGCGCGACGCGCGGGTCGCCATGGGCAAAGACGTCGGCGATGCCGCCGGAGAAGGTCACCTGCCCGAAGGGCATGTCGCTGGCACGGTTGACCAGACGGCGGTCGGCCATCGCCTCACGGGCGCCGTCGAGCACCTCCCAGGCTTCGTTGACCGACTTTCCGCGCAGCAGCACGACGAATTCCTCACCGCCGTGGCGGGCAACGTGGCACTTGTCGTTCGAGATCTTGGCGAGGGTCTGGGCCACCGCCTTCAGCACCCGGTCGCCGGCATCGTGGCCATGGGTGTCGTTGATCCGCTTGAAGTGATCAATGTCGCAGAAGGCCACGCACAGGTGCTCCTTGGCGGCCTGGGCGGCGGCATGCTCGCTTTTCAGCAGGCCTTCGAAGGCGCGGCGGTTGGGCAGGCCGGTAAGGTGGTCTTCCTCGGCGCTGCGCTTGGCCTGATCGAGGTTGCGGCGCAGGGTCTTGGCCTGCAGCTCGCTGCGCGACATTTCCTTTTCCAGCTCGCGGGTGCGGTTCAGCATCGCGGCAGCCAGATTGGCCAGTTCCGAGATCACCTCGCCGGCGTTTTCCACCCCCTGCAGGCCATTGACCTGGCTTTCGAGGGCGGTGCTATAGTCGGTCGCGGCACTTTTGGCCGCGCTGGAGGTGCGGCTGAATTCGTCGAGGTTGCTTTCCAGCCGAGTCATCAGCACGCTCAGCGCGCGGCGCTCGCCGCCGGCGCTGCCGTCGCGTCCGGCCTGTTCCAGCCATTCGACCGACAGCGGTTCGCCAGCCTGGATGCGGGCTTCGATCGCCCGGCCCATCTGCGGGTCTTCGCCGGTCAGGAAGTCGTGCGCCACCGCAAGGGTATAGGGCGTCACCTCGAGGTCGTGCACCGCGAGGAACTGGCCGATGTCTCCGACATGGCGCAGCCGCGCGGCGCGCAGGGGATCGACCGGAACGGCCTCTGCCTCGGGCGATGCCGACGTCGCGTCCTGCTCGGTCTCACGACCAAGGCCAAGCCAGCTGAGAATGCCCGAGCGCGGGCGGTGAAGCGAGGGGTCATAAGCGGTCATGCCATGGTTAACGGCAGCCGAACGGTGAATTTAAGGTTGGCAGGTGCCTGATTTTGCACGCGCCTCTGCCAGGGCGGCGGTCAGCACGTCGGCGATCCGATAGCCGCCGGTGGCGACCCGCCGTTCGACCAGCGCCAGCGCGGCACGGTTTTCGGCCGGGCTGACCACCGGGGCCGAGGCCGGCTGGGCGGTCGCGCGCAGGAAGGTGCCGCGGTAGGCCACGCTGCCGGCCAGCGTGGCACTCTCGTCGAGGTAGGTGGCAAAGCGGGCGGTGGCGGTGCCGGCAGGTTCCAGCCCGGCGATTCGCGCCCGGGGCCATTGGCGCAGCAGCGCCGTTGCCCAATCGCCGCCGGGGGCGGGCGGGGCGCCATCTTCCAGCATGGAGTCCCAGTAGGAATGTAGGTTGACCGCCGGCATATCCGGGGCGCGGCGGACGAAGGCGATCGAACCGGCGCGGTCGGTCGCGGAGAACTGCGCGGTCATCGCATGGCCGGCGTGGAGCGGTTGCTGGACATCGCCGACGATGTGGATCAGCCAGCCAATCGCCTTGGCCCGCTCTGCCGCCGGGGCGCAGCGATCGGCCAGGCGGGCGTAATTGCGGGCAAAGGCGCTGGAGGCATTGCCGTTGCGGAACGGCCAGAGCCAGGTCCGTCCCGAGACCACCCGCAATTCATAGTGCCAGTCGGGATGGTCTTCCGGCCCCTTGCGGATGTCGTCGCTCCACCGGGCGAGGAATTCGAACAGCGCCCGCTCGCGCGTGGCGGGGGCAAGCTGCGCGGCGAAGGGCGCGAAACGGGGATAGTCGGGATGGGCGCGCAGGATCGCCAGCAGCTCGCCCAGCTCGGCCGGATGGCGCGTCTTGAGGTCGGCCCAGGCGATTGCCCCGGTGGTCTGGTGGGTGCGCTCCGACCAGGCCTGAGCCGTGCCGGCGGGCAGCAGCAGCGCCGCCACCGCCATGCCGCTGGCGAGGAAGCGCCGCCGGATCATCGTTCAGCGAACGCGCGGCCCGCCGAAGGGCAGCGGCGGCGGCGGGCGGCGATGGCCGCGCGGCAGCTGTGCCTGATAGGCCCGGCCGCAGTGATCGACGCAGTAGGGGAAGCCGGGGTTCACCTTCTCGCCGCAGAAATGGAAGTCCGGCTCGCCCGGGTGGCCCATCGGCCAGCGGCAGATCCGGTCGTTGAGGTCGAGCAGGCTGGTCTTGTCAGCCACTTCGGGGCTGGGCTTGGCAGGCACCAGGCGGCGCGGCGGGGCCGGCGGGATCGGTGCCTGCTGGTCGCCGGGGCCCTGGCGCAGGAAGCCGCCGGGGCCGACCGAGACGATTCGCGGCGCATCGGCCGCCGGGGTGGCCGGGGCGGCGGCAGGCGCGGCGGGCGGCGGGCTGGCCGGGCGGGCGGCCGGGGCCGGGCGCGGCGCCGGGGCGGCCGGGGCTGCGGGTGCGGCACGGGTGGCAGCCGGCTTGGGCGCGGGGGCGGCGGGCGCCTCGGCCTTTTCGTTGGCCTTCACCGGGCTGGGGCGGGCCTTCAGGCCCAGACGGTGGGCCTTGCCGATCACCGCGTTGCGGCTGACCCCGCCCAGCTCGTCCGCGATCTGGCTGGCGGTGGCACCGCTTTCCCACATCTTGGTCAGCTTTTCGATCCGTTCGTCGGTCCAGCTCATCAAAGGTTCCAATGCACGATGGGAAGGTGCGCGCTTGCCAGCGCAAGCGCCACCCGATAGTCGCCAGCCTATGGCCGATCAACCCCTCAATCCAGTTCCCGCTGCTGCGGGCCTCGCCAGCTTCCCCGCGCAGGGGGTGCCGATCCTCCGCTCGGTCAATTGGCTGGGGCTGTGGACGCTCTATGCCAAGGAAGTCCGGCGGTTCATGAAGGTCCAGCTGCAGACCATCTGGGCCCCTTCGGCAACCACCCTGCTGTTCCTGGTGATCTTCACCGTGGCGATGGGGCGCGGCAACCGGATGGTGCTGGGGGTCAACTTCGCCACCTTCGTCGCCCCCGGGCTGATCGTGATGGGGATGATGCAGAACGCCTTCGCCAATTCCAGCTTCAGTTTCCTGGCCGGCAAGATCCAGGGCACGATCATCGACTACCTGATGCCCCCGCTGAACGAGGGTGAACTGATGGTGGCGCTGGTCGGCGCCTCGGTCACGCGGGCGGTGCTGGTGGGTTGTGCGCTGGCGCTGGCGATGCTGCTGTGGCCCGGGGTCCATCTGGGCGTGGCCCATCCCTGGGCGGTGGTGTGGTTCGGCCTCAACGGTGCGGTGATGCTCAGCCTGCTGGGGCTGGTCACCTCGATCTGGGCGGAAAAGTTCGATCATAACGCGGCGGTCACCAATTTCGTGGTCCAGCCGCTGTCGCTGCTCTCGGGCACTTTCTACGTGATCGAGAACCTTTCGCCGCTGTTCCAGCAGATCAGCCGGGCCAACCCGTTCTTCTACGTGATCTCGGGCTTTCGCTTCGGCTTTCTCGGGCAAAGCGACATCGGGGCCAGCAACGGCGCGGTGCTGAACGGGGCGCTGGGGCTGGGGGTGCTGAACGCGGTGATGGCGCTGGCCGCCTATGCGGTGCTGCGCTCGGGCTGGAAGCTGAAGAGCTGAGCGCGCCCTAGCCGGCGCGCGACACCCGGCGCGCGCCCAGCGGCATCAGCGGCCGGGTATTGCCGTGGGGGAACAGCTTGCGGAAGGCGGCGATCTGCGCCGGGGCCATGCTGATCGGCGCGCGCAGCACCACCCATTGCACGTTTTCCGGCAGCACGCCGCTTTCCAGCTGACTGGCCACCGAACCCTCCGGCTCGTCGCAGGTGGGGGCGAAACTGGCCGGCGCCGTCAGCGAGCCTTCGTAGCGCCAGGACTTCGCCAGGCTGCCCAGCACCTTGCCCGGGGCGAAATCCGGGATCGCCTGATGGGGCGCGGCGGCATTGGCGGGCAGGGCCGGGCGGTCGAAGATCTTGCCCAGTTCGGCATGGGCCTTGCCCGGCACGATCCGGGCGCCAATCACCAGCAGCGCATCCGGGCGCCGCGCACAGGGGGCGGAACCCTCGCGCAGGAAAACGTAATGCACCTCCATCGCGGCGCGCCGGCCGTTGACGGCATGCTCGGCGGGGCTGTGGAAGTGGAACTGCAGCAGGTTGTAGCGCACCGGGCCCAGCGTGACGGACGAGCCGGCCGGCACATTGGCCTTCAGCGTCGCCCATTCGGCGTCCACCGGGCCACCCTCGACCCAGGTATTTGCGAGGTCGAGCGTGACCGCAGCGGCGAAATGGGCGCGGATCGGCGCGGGATGGCGCGCCGGGACCACGCGGGCGGTGCGGATGTCGACCGGCGACTGGCGCCGCGCCCCGCTGGCCAGGCCGGCGGCAGGAGCAAGGATGATGGCCGTGGCCAGGGTAACGCTAAGCAGCCTGGTCATCTTGCCTCCGGGAATGGGTGCGGGGAAGGAATCAGTGCCGCAAGGCGCGCCGCAGGCGATAGCGCCCGCCGGCAAAGGGCTCGAACAGCCCGGCCAGCTGGGGGTGATCGACCGGGCCGCCCTCGGCATCGGCGATCAGGTTCTGCTGGCTGACATAGGCAATGTAGCTGCCCTCGTCGTTTTCGGCGAAGAGGTGATAGAACGGCTGCTCGCGGCGCGGCCGCACCTCGATCGGGATCGCCTCGTACCATTCCTCGCTGTTGGCGAAGACCGGGTCGATATCGAAAACCACCCCGCGAAAGCCGAAATGGCGGTGGCGCACCACGTCGCCGATGGCGAAGCGGGCCGCGGAATGACGCGGTGCCTCGATCAGCCGGCCGGCCTGCGGAGAGAAGAAGCTGGCGCGTTCCATGCCCCTGAATATAGGTCGCCGCGCCGCCCAGACAAGCCGTGGCGGCGCCCTGTCCCCGCCTTTGCCGGCAGAGAGGTGAAACGGGGCTTGGCAAGCGGCGCGCCATCGGCTAACCGCGCCACTCTTCGACCGGGCGGCCCGCCGCCCGAACGGCACTTCGCGGAGAGGTGGCAGAGTGGTCGAATGCACCGCACTCGAAATGCGGCATACTCGCAAGGGTATCGAGGGTTCGAATCCCTCCCTCTCCGCCACCGCCATATCGATTTACATGGATTCTTTAGGTCAGCGCGGCCCGCTGCCCAAACCGAACCCCAAACCTCCGCACCGCGTGAGATGGTTGCCTGGGTTCCGTGGCGGTCAAAACATGCGCGGGGGTGATCACGCCATGACGCAGGATTCAGCGCGCAAATTGAGCGATCGCGGCGGCAGGGCGAAACCTTCCGGCGAGTGCATCGGCTAAACTCATGAACCGCGCCATCGAGGTTTGAAGCAAAACGGCCCAAAGGACGGCATAAACGCAGTTCGGCGCCTCGATGGCGCGGTTTACAGGTTTACGGCCCAGACTGGCAGCACCGCCTGTGTTGGCGAACGAGGTCAGAAGCCCAGTTCCGTCAGGCCCGGATGATCATCCGGCCGTCGGCCCAGCGGCCAGTGCAGCAGGCGCTGCGCTTCGGTGATGGGGTGCTCGTTGATGCTGGCAAAGCGCTGCTCCATCAGGCCATCGGCGTCGAATTGCCAGTTCTCGTTACCGTGGGCGCGGAACCAGTTTCCGCTGTCGTCGTGGTATTCGTACATGAAGCGCACCGCGATGCGATTGCCGGCATGGGCCCAGACCTGCTTGATCAGGCGATAGTCCAGTTCGCGCGCCCATTTGCGGGTCAACAAGGCTTCGATCTCGGCGCGGCCGGTCACGAATTCGGCGCGGTTGCGCCAGCGACTGTCGGGCGTGTAGGCCAGCACCACCCGTGCCGGATCGCGGCTGTTCCAGGCGTCTTCGGCGGCGCGAGCCTTCTGGGCGGCGGTTTCATCGGTGAACGGGGGGAGCGGGGGGCGGCTCATGGCTCGTGCCTTTCAAGTTGCTGGCGAAGGCGGTGATTGTCCGCCTCCAGGCTGGTTATGCGCGCGCGCAGGTCCGCCACCAGGCCGGCGGCTTCGGACGCGTTCAGCTTTTGCGGGATATGCTGGGGGCAATTGACGTCCCACGCAACCACGGTGAACAGGATCACCTGCTCGGGCCGGGCGGGATAATCGTCGGGCATCAGCCGCTCGATCAGCGCCGCATCGCCGGCAACCACGCGCGCCCGGCCCCACAGCTTGATGCGGCGGCGGTGCGCGTAGTCCATCAGGAACAGGAAGGCCTTGTCGTTGTCGGCAAGGTTGCCGGTGGTCACATACTGGCGATTGCCGGCGTAATCGACAAAGCCCAGGGTTTGCTCGTCGACCTGCCGGATGAAGCCCTTGGGCCCACCACGATGCTGGGCATAGGGCTGGCCCAGGCTGTTGGTGGTGGCCAGATAGGCCGTGTCGATCTCGCCCAGAAACTCGATCAGGTCGGCGGTAACGGCGGTGCGGAAACCCCCGCGCTGTTCGATCCGGGCATAGCTGTCGCGCGATCCACGCGCGGCCTGTAAGGCCTTGACCGTGGGTGTGAAGGCAATGTCGCTGGCTGGGTGCATGGCTCTGCTCCGTGATGGCCTCGGTGGCTATTTCGCGGCGTCGAAGGTCCCGGCCTTCACCGCGATCGGCTTGGCGGTGGGGTAGAACTGGACAAAGGTGGTATCGACCGCGCCATGGCTGCCGTGGCACGAATAGCAGGCTGCCGTGCCGGGGATGGCGGATGCCGGCTGTTCACCGCGGTGAACGAAGAAGGCCCACCCGCCCTTGAAGCGCCGGCTGTCCTTGACATGGACCTCAAGGCTGAACCGCTGTTCGGTCTGGAAGGTGCCCGACTTGTTGATCGAGCCGGTGTGGGCGCCCATGCGGGGTTCCTTCACCAGGACGGTGCCGTCGGGCCACTTGCCCGTCTGCTTGAACGCGCGCCACGATTGCGGATCGACAAAGACATTGTCGACCATGTCGTGATCCATCCCCATGGCCTCGTCGCTGTAATTCATGTTCACGCCCGAGGTCAGGAATACCCATTCGCGGTAGTCGGCCGGGAAAATCAGCTCCCCCCTGGCGGTGTAACGGGCGGCGGACGGATGCTCCGGGGAGGAATAGGCCGTGCCGCTGAGAGCGAAGGCACCTGGGACCAGAGTACCGAGCGCCACTGCCAGTGCAGCCTTTGATCGAACTGTCATGAAACACATTCCCTGTTCTGGGGAAGGAGAAGCGGCAGGCACCGGGTGAGGTTTGGTGCCTGCCGCCATACCGGTCAGGCGGCCTCGCGCGCGGTCACGGCAGGGAAGTCGACCTCGGTCTGGAACACGTTGTTGAAGGTGTTGGTCCAGACGTTCAGCGCAACATGCTGGACGATCTCGATGATCTGCGCATCGCTGTAGCCGGCCTGCTGCACAGCAGCGAAATCGGTATCGGCGATGTGGCCCCGGCTTTGCGCAACCTTGGCGGCGAAGCGCACGGCGGCGTCGGCCTTGGGGTCGTTCGATGCACCGTGGCGATTGGCGGTGATTTCGGCGTCATCCAGCTTGGCAAGGTTCTTGCCGAGGAAGGTATGGGCCGAGAGGCAGTAGTCGCAGCCGTTGATCTGGGCCACAGCCAGCGCGATCCGCTCGCGCGTCGCGGCGGGCAGGGCGCCCTTGGCCAGCGCCCCGGACATGCCGAGGTAGCCTTCGAGGGCCTGAGGGCTGGTGGCAACCAGGCGGAACAGGTTGGGCACCGAACCCAGCTGCTTGTTCACCGCCTCCAGCAGCGGCTGCGCGGGCTGGGGGGCTTCGGCGATGGTGGCGGGCTGATGAATGCGGGGCATTGCGGTTTCCTTTCGACAGACAAGCCGGTCTTGGCTGGTGGAGCCCATCTATTCCTGATCGAATTCCGGGAGTATCCATGAGTTGAGAAATCCTTCCTTCCGCTTTATGGAAGGATGATGGATCGCTTCGAAGCCATGCGCACCCTTGTTGCCGCGGTCGATGCGGGCAGCCTTTCGGCGGCATCGCGAATGCTGGGCGTGCCCCTGCCCACGGTCAGCCGCCGGGTCTCGGATCTCGAAAGCCATCTGCGGACGCAACTGCTGGTGCGCACCAGTCGCAAGCTGCTGCTGACCGAAGTGGGCAAGGCCTATGTCGCCACCTGTCGCCAGATCCTGGTCGAACTGGACGATGCGGAAAGGCTGGCGACGGGCGAATACCGTGTTCCGCGCGGGGAACTGGCGATCACGGCGCCGGTGATGTTCGGCCAGATGCATGTCCAGCCGGTGGTGCTGGACTTTCTCCAGGCCTACCCCGAGATCCGCATTCGCCTGACGCTGGCCGACTATTTCATCGATCTGATCGAGAACCGCATCGATCTGGCGCTGCGCATCGGCGATCTGCCGGACAGCGGGCTGGTGGCGCGACGTCTGGGCGCGGTGCGCTGGACCTTGTGCGCCAGCCCCGCCTATCTGGCCGCGCGCGGCACACCGGCCACCCCCGCCGATCTGGCTGAACACGACTGCCTCGGGTTCGAACGAACCCATGCCGACAGCCTGTGGCCCCTGATGGTCGATGGATTGCCGAGGGGCATCCCGGTCCGCCCGCGATTTTCAGCCAACACCGCCCGCGCCGTGATCGATGCAGGGCTGGCCGGGGCCGGGATCGTTCGCGTGCTGTCCTATCAGGTCGCGCGCGAGATCGCCGATGGGCGACTCATCGAGGTGCTGGCGCCCTGCCAAACGGAACCCTTGCCGGTGCATCTGGTCCACGGCGGGCAACCCATGCTGCCCCTCAAACTGCGGGCCTTCCTGGATTTTGCCGCGCCCCGGCTGAAGGAGCGGCTGCCCGGCCCTGTCAGAGCAACCGCACCCCTGACGGATTTGCGCTGATCATCTAGATCGCGACAATACCCCACCCACGCGAACCCGCCAGCCCGTTCCGGTATTTCAACTCTTCGCCCCAGACCATCAGGCTGGCCGTGATGATGTACGTGCGCTTCCCGCCGAGCCTGAGGAACCTCGAGGACCTGCTGGCCGAGCGGCCGTCGCTCATGGCCTGAGGCCCCTCCCACAAAGCCCAAGCTCCGACAAACCGAGACAAGCTGCGATCAGACTGACCGCACCGCCACACACCTTCATCGCCAGCCCTGAAGCCGCCCGGCGCGCCCGAATGGGTTTGACGCCGCGCCGATTCTCGCCGATTGGCGGGGGCATGGAACGTGCGGATGTGGTCATCGTGGGGGCTGGGCACGGCGGGGCGCAATGCGCCATTGCGCTGCGCCAGCAGGGGTTCGGCGGCACTATTGCCATGATCGGGCGCGAGAGCGAACCGCCCTACGAGCGGCCGCCGCTGTCCAAGGAATACTTCGCCCGCGAGAAGACCTTCGAGCGGCTGTATATCCGCCCTCCGGCCTTCTGGGACGACAAGCAGGTGGCGTTGCACCTGGGGCGCGAGGTCACCGCGGTCGATCCCGCCGCCAAGGTGCTGGCGCTGTCGGATGGCACCGGTTTTGGCTATGGCATGCTGGTCTGGGCGGCGGGGGGCGATCCGCGCCGGCTGCCGCTGCCGGGCGGCGATCTGGCCGGGGTTCACGCTGTTCGCACGCGCGCCGATTGCGATGCGCTGATGGGCGAGATCGACGGCGGCGTGCGCCGGATCGTGGTGATCGGCGGCGGCTACATCGGGCTTGAGGCGGCGGCGGTGCTGACCAAGCTGGGCTGCCATGTCACCCTGCTCGAGGCACTGCCCCGGGTGCTGGCGCGGGTCGCCGGGCCCGAGCTTTCCGCCTTTTACGAGGCCGAGCACCGTGCCCACGGGGTCGATCTGCGCACCGGGGTGGCGATCGATTCGCTGCTGGGCGAGGGCCGGGTGAGCGGGGTGAAGCTGGCCGATGGCAGCGTGATCCCGGCCGAGGCGGTAATCGTCGGGATCGGGATCGTGCCCAGCACCGGGCCGCTGGCCGCCGCTGGGGCCACGGGCGCCAACGGGATCGAGGTGGACCAGTTCTGCCGCACCAGCCTGCCCGATATCTATGCGATCGGCGACTGCGCCGCTTTCGCCTGCGATTGGGCCGGGGGGATGACCATGCGGGTCGAATCCGTCCAGAACGCCAACGATCAGGCGACCTGCGTGGCCAGGGCGATCTGCGGCGATCCGCAGCCGTACAAGGCCTTCCCGTGGTTCTGGTCGAACCAGTATGACCTGAAACTGCAGACCGCCGGGCTGTCGGTGGGGCACGATGCCACGGTGCTGCGCGGCGATCCGGCGACGCGCAGCTTTTCGGTGGTCTATCTCAAGGCCGGCCGGGCGATCGCGCTCGATTGCGTCAACATGGTCAAGGACTATGTCCAGGGCCGCAAGCTGGTCGAGGCCGGGGTCTCGCCCGACCTTACGCAGCTGGCCGATCCGGCGGTGCCGCTGAAGGAACTGGTGCCGGTTACAGCGTCTTGATGATCGCCGAGAAATCCATCCCGCCGTTGCCCGCTGCGGCGAAGGCGGCGTAAAGCTCTTCGGCGCGGTGGCCCATCGGCACCGGGGCGGCGACATCGCCCGCAGCCGCCATCGCCAGCTTCAGATCCTTCAGCATCAGCGCGGCAGCAAAGCCGCCCTGATAGTCGTTGTCGGCGGGCGTGGTCGGCCCCACGCCGGGCACTGGGCAATAGCTGGTCATCGACCATGACTGGCCCGAGGCCTTGCTCGAAATGTCGTAGAAGGTGGCAAGGTCCAGCCCCAGCCGCTCGGCCAGCCTGAAGGCCTCGCAGGTGGCGATCATCGTCGCGCCCAGGATCATGTTGTTGCAGATCTTGGCGGCCTGCCCGGCGCCGCTGGCCCCGGCGTGGATCACCGCCTTGCCCATCGCGGCGAGGATCGGCTGGGCGCGGGCAAAGCCTTCATCACTGCCGCCGACCATGAAGGTGAGGGTGCCGGCATTGGCCGCCGCGATCCCGCCTGACACGGGCGCATCGACCATCGCATGGCCGCCGGCGGCGGCGGCTCCGCCCACCTTGCGCGCCGTGGCGACGTCGATGGTGCTGCAATCGATCAGCAGCGCGCCAGCCGGGGCCTTGCCCAGCACCTCGGCAGTGAGCACCTGCTCGACGATCGCCCCGTTGGGCAGCATGGCCACCACCGCCTCGGCCCCGTCCACCGCCTCGCCGACGGTGGCATGGGTGGCACAGCCGTGATCGGCCGCGCGGGCCAGCGCCTCGGCCGAAAGGTCGAAGGCGTGGACGTCATGCCCGGCTTTGACCAGGTTCGCGGCCATCCCGCCGCCCATGTTGCCGAGGCCGATAAAGGCGATTTTCATGGCTCAGCGCCCCTTCCACTGGCCGGCACGCTTCTCGATGAAGGCGGCCATGCCCTCGGCCTTGTCGCGGCTGGCGGTCAGGATCTGGAACAGCCGGCGCTCGAACACCAGCCCCTGGTCGAGCGTGGTCTCGAAGGCGGCGTTGACCATTTCCTTGTTGGCCATCGCGGCCATCGGCGGCATCGCGGCGATCGCTTCGGCGGTCTTCAGCGCATCGGCCA
>JAFECL010000036.1:0-341 GCA_018242165.1 Pseudomonadota bacterium | reverse complement strand
GTCAGGCACATTTCCATCGCCTTGGCCTTGCCCACCGCGCGGGTCAGCCGCTGGCTGCCGCCCATGCCGGGGGCAACGCCCAGCTTGATCTCGGGCTGGCCGAACTTCGCCGTATCCGCCGCGATGATGAAATCGGCCATCATCGCCAGTTCGCAGCCACCGCCCAGGGCAAAGCCGTTCACCGCCGCGATCCATGGCTTGCGGGTGGCTTTCACCAGCTGGCTGGTCCAGCCGGCGAAGAAATCCTCGAGGTAGAAATCGGCGGCGGCCTTTTCGGCCATTTCCTTGATGTCGGCCCCGGCGGCGAAGGCCTTTTCGCCGCTGCCGGTGAGGACGGCGCA
>JAFECL010000035.1 GCA_018242165.1 Pseudomonadota bacterium | reverse complement strand
GCTTTGGCGGGTGATGGCTTGATCACTGGCCCCCGCCGGTTCACGATGGCTGGCGAAGGGGAGGAACTGCCATGGTCTCACGTCGCCACCTGATCGCCGGGGGCCTGGCTGGCGCCGCGCTGGCCGGCCTGCCCCGCCCCGTGCTGGCCGCCAACGCCGGCAGCGCCGCACCCATGGCTGCCCCGCCGCCGATCACCCCGGCCGAACACGCCGCGCGGATCGCCAGGGGCCAGCAGCTGATGCAGCAGGCCGGGATCAGCGCGCTGCTGGTCGAGAGCGGCTCCAGCCTCGCCTATTTCACCGGCATCCGCTGGTCGCGCAGCGAACGGCTGACCGCCGCGCTGATCCCCGCCGAGGGGCAGCCGGTGGTGGTCACCCCGGTGTTCGAGGAGCCCAGCGTGCGCGAAACGCTGAAGATCGCCGCCGAAGTCCGGGCCTGGAACGAGGATGAAAGCCCCACCGCGCGGCTGGCGCAGGCGATGGTGGATCGCAAGGCGACGGGCAGGCTGGCGGTGGAGCCAACCACCCGCTTCTTCGTGATCGACCGGCTGCGCGCCAGTCTGGGCAGCGGCACCACGCTCGTCTCGGGCGAGGCGCTGGTCAATGCCTGCCGCCAGATCAAGTCGCCGGCCGAACTGGCGCTGTTGGGCCATGCCAATGCCATTACCCTGGCGGCGCTGGCCGAAGTGCACGGGGCCATCCGCGCCGGGATGGGCAGTGCCGAAATCGCCGCGCTGATGGATGGTGCCACCGCGCGGCGGGGCGGCGGCGGATCTTTCGCGCTGGTGCTGCTGAACGAGGCCAGCGCCTACCCCCACGGCTCGCATCAGCGGCAGGTGGTGCGCGAAGGCTCGGTGGTGCTGATGGACTGCGGCACCGATGTCCACGGCTATGAAAGCGACATCAGCCGGACCTGGATCTTCGGCGAACCCAGCGCCCGCCAGCGCAAGGTCTGGGCCACGGTCAAGCGCGGGCAGGAACTGACGCTAGAAAGCGCCCGCCCCGGGGTGCCGGTGGGCAGCATCGACGACAAGGTGCGCCGGTTCTACGAGGCCGAGGGCTGGGGCCCGGCCTATCGCCTGCCCGGCCTGTCGCACCGCACCGGCCACGGCATCGGGATGGACGGGCACGAAAGCCCCTATCTGGTCCACGGCGATGCCACGCCGCTGGCCCCCGGCATGTGCTTTTCGAACGAGCCGGGCATCTACATCCCCGGCGAATTCGGCATCCGGCTGGAAGATTGCTGGGTGATGGAAGACCAGGGCCCGCGCCTGTTCACCCCCCTCTCGCCCAGTATCGACCGGCCGTTCTAACCCCGCGCGATGTAGGTGATGTGCACCAGCAGCGGCGCCCGGTCGCTGAGGTTGGCGATCCCGCGCGGCTGGTCCAGCGGGGCGTGGGCGCCGTCGCCGGGGCCGAGGTCGAACTGCTGCTCGCCGATCGTCATCCGGCCGTGGCCGGCGACGATGTAATAGAACTCGTCATAGGCGCCGATCTGGTTGCGGTCGTCGGCCCAATGGGTGTGCAGCCCCTCGCTGCCCAGCGGGGGGATTTCGAACACCACGAACCGCGCCGGGGCCGGGGCCCCGCCGTATTCGTAGCGGATCAGCGTGGCTGGCCCCGCCCCGTCGCGCAGATGCGCCACCGCCTGGCGGTGGGCGGCAGCGCGCACGATCAGGGGGCTGTCGGCGCTCACCCCGCCTGCTCGGCCAGTTCGGCGGCGCGCACGGTGTTGGCCAGCAGGCAGGCGATGGTCATCGGCCCGACCCCGCCGGGCACCGGGGTAACGGCGCGGGCATGGCCCAGTTCTTGGGTGGCGCAATCGCCCCGGATCTCGGTGCTGCCATCGGCCAGCGCCACCCGGCTGATCCCGACATCGACCACCACCGCGCCGGGTTTCACCCAATAGCCCTTGACCAGATGCGGCGCCCCGGCGGCGGCAACGATGATGTCGGCCTTGCGGGTAATGTCGTGCAGGTCGCGGGTCTCGATATGGGTGACGGTGACGGTCGCCTCGCGCTCGAGCAGCAGCATCGAGACCGGCTTGCCGACGATGTTCGACTTGCCGATCACCACCGCCTCAAGCCCGCGATAGTCGCTGATCACCGTGTCGAGGATCATCATCACCCCCAGCGGGGTGCAGGGCACCAGCCCGCCGGTGCCGGTGGAAAGCCGCCCGACGTTGACCGGGTGGAACCCATCGACATCCTTCAGCGGGTGGATCGCATCGAGCACCTCGGCATCGTCGAGGTGGCGGGGCAGCGGCAGCTGGACAAGGATGCCATGGACATCGGCGCGGGCGTTCAGCTGGTGGATCAGCCCCAGCAGCTCGGCCTGGCTAGTCGCGCCGGGCAGGCGGTATTCGAGGCTGTTAATCCCCGCCTTGCGGCACTGGGCGATCTTGCGGCGGACATAGATCTCGCTTGCCGGGTCTTCGCCCACCAGCACCACCGCCAGCCCCGGCGCGGCGCCATGGCGCGCGGCGAAAGCGGCGGCCTCGGCGGCGGTCCGTTCGGTCAGTTGCGCCGCCAGCGCCTTGCCATCGATGATTTCAGCCACGGTGCCTCCCTGTTGTTTTGCGGGGGCCGATAGCCGCAGCGGCGCGAATGGACCAGCCTAAGTCTTGCTAATCCAGCTGGCCGGCAAAGCGCCAGCCCAGCACCTCGCCGGCGCGATAGGGCACGATTGCGCGCCCGCCGGCGGCAACCCGCTCGGCCACCCGTTCACCGCCGCGCACCAGCCGCACCCGGCCGGGGTTGACGGGCAGGCCATAGAAGGCCGGGCCGTTAAGCGAGGCAAAGCCCTCGAAGTGGGCCAGCGCCCCTTCCTCGTCGAACACCTCGGCATAGCATTCCAGCGCATGGGGCGCGTTGAAGATCCCGGCGCAACCGCAGGCCGCCTCTTTCGCCTCCACCGCATGCGGCGCGGTATCGGTGCCGAGGAAGAACTTGCCCGAACCGCCCGTCGCCGCCGCGCGCAGCGCCAGCCGGTGCACCTCGCGCTTGGCCACCGGCAGGCAATAGGCATGCGGGCGGATCCCCCCGGCAAACATCGCGTTGCGGTTGATCTGGAGGTGGTGCGGGGTGATCGTCGCCGCCACGTTCGGCCCGGCATCGGCGACAAATAGCGCCGCCTCGCGGGTGGTAATGTGCTCGAACACCACTTTCAGCCCCGGGTGGCGGGCCAGCAGCGGCGCCATCACCCTCTCGATGAACACCGCCTCGCGGTCGAAGATGTCGATCGCCGAATCGGTCACCTCGCCATGGACCAGCAAGGGCATCCCGATCCGCGCCATCGTCTCCAGCACCGGGTCGATCAGCCCCGCATCGCTCACCCCGTGGGCGCTGTTGGTGGTGGCATGGGCGGGATAGAGCTTGGCCGCGACCAGCACCCCGTCGCCATGCCCGGCGGCCAGATCGGCGGGGTCGCTATGGTCGGTCAGGTAGGCGGTCATCAGCGGTTCGAACGTGCTGCCCGCCGGCAGCGCGGCCCGGATCCGCTGGCGATAATCCGCCGCCATCGCGCTGGTCGTCACCGGCGGGGCCAGGTTGGGCATCACGATCGCCCGGGCGAACTGGCGTGCGGTGTGTCCGGCCAGATCGCCCAGCCAGGCCCCATCGCGCAGATGGACGTGCCAGTCATCGGGTTGGCGGATGACGATTTCGGCGGGGGCTGCGGATTCGGCGCTCATTCCCGGCCCATGCCGCAATTGGCGCGGAGTGGGAAGTGGGCGCGCCCCGGGCGCCCGCACCCCGGCTTGGTCAATGGTCCTACTTATCGGTTTCTTTACGGGGCCCGCGCTATGCCTGCGGAGATGAACCCGGGCACTTTCCTGATCATTCTCGCCAGCGTGGCGATGTCGGCCTGCGCCCAGCTGCTGCTCAAGCTGGGGGTGGCCGCGGCCAAGGCGGCGGGCTGGCAGGGCGGGCCTTCGGTGCTGTTCAACCCGATGGTTTTCGCTGGTTTCGCGCTCTACGGGCTCGGCGCGGTGTTGTGGCTCTACGTGCTGGCGCGGCTGCCGCTCTCGGCGGCCTATCCCTTCGTCGGGATCGGCTTCATCTTCACCATGCTGCTGGGCGTGACGGTGCTGGGCGAAAGCCTCGGCGCGCTGCGCATCGCCGGAACCCTGGCCATCGCCCTCGGCTGCGTGCTGGTGGCGCGGAGCGCGGGCTGAGATGGCGGCGCCGCGTGCCGGGCTGATCGCGCCCGGGCTGATCGGGCTGACCGTGGCGCTGCGGCTGGCCGCCGCCATGGCGCTGGCCCAGCCGATGGTCAGCGATGCCCAAGCCTATTTCGCCATGGCCGCGCATGCCGCCCGGCTGCAGCCGCTGGCCGACAACTTCGGCCAGCATGCCTTCTATTCGCCCGGCTATCCGCTGGCGCTGGCGCCGTTCTTCGCCCTGTTCGGGGCCAGCCTGAGCGTCGCGCTGGCGGTCAATGCCCTGCTGGCGGGGCTGGCCGCCGGGCTGATCCTGGCGCTCGCCCGCGCGCTCGATCTGCCGCGCGCCGCCGGCGGGCTGGCCGCGCTGATCCACGCGCTGTGGCTGCCGGCACTGCTGAACGGCGCGGTGCTGGCGCGCGAAAACCTCTCGACCCCGCTGATGCTGCTGGTGGCGCTGCTGGCCGTGCGGATCGCCCGCCATGGCCCGGCGCCGCGCCGGCTGGCCATGGCCGGGCTGGCCTGTGGCCTCGCCCTGCTGGCGGGCACCAGCGCGCTGGGCCTGATCGCCGGCCCCGCCGTGGCGCTGCTGCTCGCCACCCGGGGGGCGCTGGCGCCGCTGCTGCGCGGGGGCCTCGCCCTGGCACTGGGGCTGGCCGTGGTGCTGGGCCCATGGCTGGCCGCCAACCACGCCGCCACCGGCACCGCGACGCTGTCCTCCAGCGCCGGGTTCAACCTCTATCTGGGCAACAACCCGAGGGCCACCGGGCGCTTCGTTTCGATCAGCGACACCCCCGCCGGGCCCGAATGGCACGCGCTGCTGGCGCGCGAAGGCGAAGTGGGCGCCGGGGCCGAGCTGGGCCGGCGCGCCAAGGCATGGATCGCCGCCGAACCGGGCACCGCCATGGCGCTGGCCGCGCGCAAGCTGGCGATGTTCTGGGCTCCCAACCTGCCCAAGCCCGGCGATCCGGCGAAGATCGCGCTGGTCAAGGCGGCCGGCGCGGCGCAATTCCTGCTGGTGCTGGCGCTGGGGCTGGCCGGGCTGATGCTGGTGCCGCTGCGCCAGCCGGCGCGGCTGACCATCGCGGCGCTGCTGGGCGCCTTCTGGGCCACCCACGCCGCCACCTATATCATCGATCGCTACCGCGAGCCTGCCATGCCGCTGCTGATGCTGCTGGCCGCCGCCGTGGTGGTGCGCTTCTTCCCGAAAGGACAAACCGATGCTGCATGAGCGGATCCACGCGCAGGTGCCGCTGGCCGTCGATCTTGACGGCACGCTGGTGCGCGGCGACGTCGCGCTGGAGGCGCTGGTGGGTGCGCTGAAGCGTGGCCCGCGGGTGTGGTGGGCGCTGTTCCTCGCCCTGCTGGGCGGGCGTGCCGCGCTGAAGGCCTGCCTGGCGCGGATCGCCCCGGTCGACCCCGCCAGCCTCGCCTATCGCCCCGAAGTGCTGGCGCTGATCGCACAGGCGCGGGCCGAAGGCCGACCGGTGCTGCTGGCCACCGCCGCGCACTGGCGCAATGCCGCCCGCGTGGCTCGCCACCTTGGCTGTTTCGACGGCGTGCTGGCCAGCCGGCGCGGCCATAACCTGAAGGGACGCGCCAAGCTGGCCGCGCTGGAGGCCTGCGCCGCGCCCGAGGGCTTCGACTATGTCGGCGATACCGGGGCCGACCGGCCGATCTGGGCCCGGGCCCGGGTGGCCTACACCGTGGCGGCCCGCACCCATGCCGCCGGCGAACAGCGCATCGCCCGCCAGCGCGGCAAGCTGATGGCGCTGGTCAAGGCCGCCCGCCCGCACCAGTGGGCCAAGAACGCGCTGGTCTTCGTGCCGCTGGCCAGTTCGGGGTTGCTGCTGCAACCCATGGCGGTGGGCCGGGCGCTGATCGCCTTTGCCTGCCTCTCGCTGATCGCCTCGTCGATCTACCTCGTCAACGACCTGCTCGACGTCGAGGCCGACCGGCTGCACCCCAAGAAAAGCAAGCGCCCGATCGCTGCCGGCGAACTGCCGATCCCCCTGGCCGTGCTGGCCGCCGTGGCCGGGGTGGTGCTGGGGCTGGGCAGCGCCGCGCTGCTGCTGGCCCCGGCGGCGGTGCTGGCGCTTTCCGGCTATCTGGTGCTGACCGTCTCCTACTCGTTCCGCCTGAAGGCGGCGATGGTGGCCGATGTGCTGGCGCTGGCCTGCCTCTACACCATCCGCATCGTCGCCGGCGCGGCGGCGATCGCGGTGGGGGTCAGCTCGTGGCTGCTGCTGTTCTCGATCTTCTTCTTCCTCTCGCTCGGCTACCTCAAGCGTTTCATCGAACTGGCCACCAGCCAGCGCGCGCCCGACCAGCTGCTCTCGGGCCGGGGCTATATCGGCGATGACAAGCAGGTGGTGGCGATGACCGGGGTGGCCGCCGGCCTCGTCTCGATCCTCGTGCTGGTGCAATTCGCCGAGGCGATGCGCCACCTGCCCGGCTACCTTGCCCCGCAGCTGCTGTGGCTGATGCCGCTGCCGCTGCTCTACTGGATCAACCGCATCTGGCTGATGGCCTGGCGCGGCGAGGTGGATAGCGACCCGGTGGCCTTCGCGCTGACCGACCGGCGCAGCATCGTCACGCTGGGCAGCATGGGCGTGCTGTTCCTGGCCGCCAAATTCGTGGTGCTGCCCGCATGGCTCGCCGCCCTGCTCTAGTCGCCCTGCTGGCCTGCCTGCTGCCGCTGGCGCTGCTGGCGGTGGAACAGCGCAGCCTGGCGGGCTATGTCTCGGGCGATTTCCTGATCTTCCGCAAGGCGGTGGCCCGCTTCCTGGCGGATCCGGCGACGCTCTATGGCACGCCGGAACAGGCGCAGTGGTATGCCGCAGTGCTGCAGGGCTATATCTACCCGCCGCCGGGGATCTTCGCCCTGCTGCCCTTCGGCGCGCTGCCGCAGGGCGCGGGCTTTGCCCTGTTCGCCACCCTGCTGGCCATGGCTGCGGTGGGCATGGCCTGGCTCAGCCTGCACCTCGCCCGCCAGCACCTCGGCGCCAGCCTCCCCCGGCCCGAGGCGCTGTTCCTGGCCCTGATGGCCATGGCCAGCGGCCCGGTCTTCGCCTGCCGGGGCGGGCAGGTCGACCTGCTGGTGCTGTGCCTCGCGCTGGGCGCGGTGGCCTGCGCGCTGGGCCAGCGCGCGGGGCTGGCCGGCGTGCAGATCGCGCTGGGGGCGTGGTTCAAGATCTACCCGGTGCTGCTGCTGCCCCCGCTGCTGCTGGCCACCCCGCAGTGGCGCCGCCTGCTGGCCGGGTTCGCCGCCGCTGCCGTGGCGGTGCCGCTGGCCAGCCTGCCCTTCCTGCCGCTGCCGGTGTGGCACACCTATTTCGGCACGATGCTGCCCCAGCTCTCGGCCCGGGCCATCGTCAACATCTACAACCAGTCGCTCTCCGCCGTCTGGCTGCGCGCCCAGCTGCCCGGCCCCGCCGTGGCCTATACCTTCGATGCCCTGCCCGTGCCCGCCATGGTTCGCGCCACGGTGCTGGCGCTGGGTGCCGCCAGCGTCGGCTGGTTTGCCCTCGCGATCCGCCGGGGCGCCCCGCCGCTGCTTGCCAGCCTGGCGGTGCTCGCCACGATCAGCCCGCTCGCCCCGCTCGGCTGGGGCCACGCCTATGTCTATGTCCTGCCGCTGTGGCTGGCCCTCGCCGCCCGCGCCCGCACCCTGCGCGACATGCCCGCCGCGCTGCTGCTGGGGGCGCTGTGGCTGCTGCTGCTGGCCAGCGCCCACCGCCAGTTCGCCCTGGCCGAGGCGCACTGGATGATCGCCCAGCTGCTCTACGCCCGCTATGCCCTGGCCGCCACGCTGCTGCTGGCCATGGCCGCCCACGCCTGCCGCAAACCGGGGCTTGGCGGGGTTATTCTTCCCCCATCCGCAGCGCCGCAATAAACGCCTCCTGCGGGATCTGGACGCTGCCATACTCCCGCATCCGCGCCTTGCCCTTCTTCTGCTTTTCCAGCAGCTTTTTCTTGCGGGTGATGTCGCCGCCGTAGCATTTGGCGGTGACGTCTTTGCGCAGGGCGGCGATGGTTTCGCGGGCGATGACCTTGCCGCCGATGGCGGCCTGGATCGGGATCTTGAACAGGTGGCGGGGGATCAGGTCTTTCAGGCGTTCGCACATGTGGCGGCCGCGTTCTTCGGCCACGCTGCGGTGGACGATCATGGAAAGGGCGTCGACCGGTTCGTTGTTGACCAGGATGCTCATCTTGACGAGGTCGCCTTCGCGCAGGCCGATCTGTTCGTAGTCAAAGCTGGCATAGCCGCGGCTGATGCTTTTCAGCCGGTCGTAGAAATCGAACACCACTTCGTTCAGCGGCAGCTCGTACTGCACCTGGGCGCGGCCGCCAACGTAGGTCAGGCCGGTCTGGATCCCGCGCCGGTCCTGGCACAGTTTCAGGATGGAGCCGAGGTATTCGTCGGGGGTGTAGATCATCGCCTTGATCCACGGCTCGTCGATCTGTTCGATCCGGCTCGGGTCGGGATAGTCGGCGGGGTTGTGGAGGTGGATCTCGCGCGCATCGTCGGTGCGGCTGGCGCGCAACTGGATGCGATAGACCACCGAGGGGGCGGTGGTGATCAGATCGAGATCGTATTCGCGGCTGAGGCGCTCCTGGATGATCTCCAGGTGCAGCAGGCCAAGGAAGCCGGCGCGGAAGCCGAAGCCCAGCGCGGCGCTCGATTCCATCTCGTAGGAAAAGCTGGCGTCGTTCAGGCGCAGCTTGGCGATGCTTTCGCGCAGCTTTTCGAAGTCGTTGGCATCGGTGGGGAACAGGCCGCAGAACACCACCGGCTGCACTTCCTTGAAGCCGGGACACGGGGTGGTGGCGCCGTTCTTGACCGTGGTGATGGTGTCGCCCACGCGGGCCTGCGCCACATCCTTGATCTGGGCGGTGATGAAGCCGATTTCGCCCGGGCCCAGTTCGGGCAGGTGCTCGATCTTGGGGGTGAAGCAGCCCACCCGGTCGATCAGGTGTTCGGTGCCGCCGGCCATGAATTTGACCTGCAGGCCCTTTTTGATCGTGCCATCGATCACCCGGACAAGGATGACGACGCCGAGGTAGGGATCGTACCAGCTGTCGACCAGCATCGCCTTCAGCGGCGCGGCGGGGTCGCCCTTGGGCGGGGGGATGCGGGTGACGACGGCTTCCAGCACTTCGGCGATGCCGATGCCCGATTTGGCGCTGGACAGGACGGCATTGCTGGCATCGAGGCCGATGATTTCCTCGATCTGGTTGCGGACATTGTCCGGATCGGCGGCGGGCAGGTCGATCTTGTTGATGACGGGAACGATCTCGTGGTCGTGCTCGATCGACTGGTAGACGTTGGCCAGCGTCTGTGCCTCGACCCCCTGGCTGGCATCGACCACCAGCAGCGCGCCCTCGCAGGCGGCCAGGCTGCGGCTGACCTCGTAGGCGAAGTCGACGTGGCCGGGGGTGTCCATCAGGTTCAGCTCGTAGGCCAGGCCATCCTTGGCGGTGTAGTTCAGGCGGACGGTCTGGGCCTTGATGGTGATCCCGCGTTCGCGCTCGATGTCCATGTTATCAAGGACTTGCGCGCTCATCTCGCGCTCGGTCAGGCCGCCGGTGAACTGGATCAGCCGATCGGCCAGCGTGCTCTTGCCGTGGTCGATATGGGCAATGATGGAGAAGTTGCGAATGCGGGCAAGATCGGTCATCGCGCGCCGTTAGCAGCGCGTAACGGCCTTGTCAGCAAGTTGGTGCCTGAAGGCCTTAACCGACCCGGCGCATCAGGGCGGGCTTGGGCGTTTCCTCGACCGTTCCCGGCAGCGCACAGGCGACGCGGCCGGCATCGTCGAACACCAGCGTTTCGTGGAATTCGATCCCCATCCGGCCGTTGCGGCACCAGCGCACGGTGGCCAGCACTTCGCAGTCCTCGGCCATGCGGACCTGGAACACCGTGCCCTCGGGCACTTCCCACAGCCCTTCGACCAGCGCGCCGGTGGCCGAGATATTGCGGATCATCGCCTCATACTTGTTGCCCGAATTGGTCAGGGTAATCTTGCGCAGCATCGCCCGCCGGGCGGCCCGCGCCGAACGGGGGCCGCGCGCTTCCATCACCATGTCGACGGTCAGCAGCTCGGCCACGTCTTCGGGGCTCAGCGGCTTGGAATAGATGTAGCCCTGCACATGGCTGCAGCTCAGTTCGCGCACCAGGTCCAGCTCGTCGAGCGTCTCCACGCCCTCGGCGGTGGTTTCCATGCCCAGCGCCTCGGCCAGGCTGACGATCGAGGCGATGATCGCGCCGTTGCGGCTGCCGGCCACGGTCGCGCCGCGCACGAAGCTTTGGTCGATCTTGATCTTGTCGAACGGCGCCTTCTTCAGATAGCCGAGCGAGGAATAGCCGGTGCCGAAATCGTCGAGCGCCAGCCGCACGCCCACCCGCTTCAGCGCGGTGAACATCGCATCGGTGCCGGCATCGTCGTTGAGGAAGACGCTTTCGGTGATTTCCAGCTCGAGCCGGTCGGGGTCGACCCCGGCGGTGGCCAGCGCGCTGGTGACGATCGCCGGCAGCGCCGGGTTCGAGAACTGCAGCGGCGAAACGTTGACCGCGACACGAACCGCCTGCGGCCAGGTGGCCAGATCGTGGCAGGCGGTGCGCAGCGCCCATTCGCCGATCTGGGCGATCAGCCCGGCATCCTCGGCGATCGGGATGAACTTGCCCGGCGACATCCAGCCGCGGGTCGGGTGGTTCCAGCGCAGCAGCGCCTCGAAGCCGGTGATCGCCTCGGTGGTGGTGTGGACCACCGGCTGATAGGCCAGCTGCAACCCGCCGTGCGACAGGGCATCGCGCAGGTCGTGCTCAAGCTGGCGGCGCTCTTCGGCATCGCTGTGCAGGTCGGAATCGTAGAAGTGATAGCAGCCACGCCCGCGATCCTTGGCGGCATAAAGCGCAAGGTCGGCGTTGCGGATGATCGCCTCGGAGGTCACGCCATCGTTGGGCGAGCGGGCGATGCCGACCGAGGCCCCGATCAGCACCTTGCTGCCTTCGATCGAATAGGGCTGCGAGAGGTTTTCGATGATCTGGCCGGCCAGGGTCTGCAGATCGCTCTCGGCCACGCGGCCGGGCAGGATCACCTCGAACTCGTCGCCGCCCAGGCGCCCGACACGGCCGAGGTTGCCGACAGTGCGCTGCAGCCGCTGCGCCACCTGCTTGAGCAGCGCGTCGCCGGCCGGGTGGCCCATGGTATCGTTGACCTGCTTGAACCGGTCGAGATCGAGCAGGAACACCGCGCATGCCCGGTGTTCAAGGTGCGGCGCGTTGAGGATCTTCTCCAGCGTCTGCGACATCTGGAAGCGGTTGGCGAGGCCGGTCAGCGAATCATAATGCGCCAGACGCGAGGCGTGCTGTTCCGAACGGCGCTTTTCGGTCAGGTCGCTGCCCGAACCGCGGAAGCCCATGAAGTTGTTGAACTGGTCGTAGATCGGCCGGCCGCTGATCGACCACCAGCGCTCGTCTTCCTCGCGGGTCGCGGCGCGCACCGCGAGGTCCTGGAACGAGGAGCGGGCGTTGAGGTGGAACAGCAGGGTGCGTTCGCCTTCCTGCTCCTGCGCCTCGAGGATGAAGGCTTCGGTAAAGGGGCGGCCATGCAGGTCGTCGTCGTGGCCCAGCATCACCGCGATGGTCGGCGAGATATAGGTGACCAGCCCGCGCCGGTCGGTTTCCCAGAACCAGCCCTGCCCGGTCTGCTCGTAATCGGCGAGGATTTCCTCGGCGCGCAGCAGCTTGTATTCGATATCGCGCTGCTTGGCCTGCGAGGTGCGGTCCAGCCCGGTCTGGCGGATCGCCGCCCCAAGGCCGAACACGCAGCCCAGCACCAGCGCCAGGTTGACCGATTCGTTGCCGGTGCTGATCGCCAGCGGCGCCCACAGCAGGGTCTGGGCCAGCGCCAGGGTGGGCAGGCGGCTGGTCAGCGAGATCCCGGCAGTCAGCCCGATGATCACCAGCATGGCCACGCCATAGACTTCGAGCAGGCCGCCACTGGCCCGGGCCCATTCCGCCACCGAAGCGCCATACAGCGTCATCGGCAGGCCTACCCCCAGCAGCATCGCGGCATAGCGCAAGGCGGTGGGCCGCCCCGGGGTCCGCTCGAAACGGACCACCAGCGGCGCGGCCAGGCTGAACAGCACCGCGCCGATCGCCAGCCCGGCGGCTTCGACATCGTGGTGCGGCCAGCGCAGGAAGGCGGCCAGGATATGCCCCAGCGCCATCACTGGCGCGATCATCGGCCAGCTTTCGGGGACGAGGAAGTGATCGAACAGCCGGTCCTGGACCAGCCGGCCGGCGGAACTGCGGGCCTGGCTATCGACCTTGCTGCCCCGGCTGGGGACGAAACGACGCGGCGCTGCCGCCGGCACACGTGCCGGCGTCACCACTGCGTTTTCCGCTGGGGTCCCCTCGTTCATGGGCCCCTGATGCCAAAATGCGCTTGCAAAAACGTTAAGAACCGGCGGTTTTCCGCACCAAATCGGCAGTTTTAGCACCCCGGCACCAACCGCCGGGCGCGATCGCCGCACTGGCCGGTTTCCCCCGATTTTTTGTCGCCCGGCCCGCCGGCCCTTGCGCCGGCCGACAAATCGGCAATGTTGGCGGGCAGGGTTAACACCAGGGGAGGGCTTGATCGTGCGCCACATCGCGATCATCGGCTCGGGACCAGCCGGCTATTACACCGCCGAAGCCGCGCTCAAGCAGTGGGGCGACGGCGTGCGGATCGACATGATCGACCGCCTGCCGGTGCCCTATGGCCTGATCCGCACCGGGGTGGCGCCCGATCACCAGTCGATCAAGGCCGTGGCGCGGCGCTACGAGGGGGTCGCCCTCTCGGAACAGGTCCGTTTTCTGGGCAATGTCACGGTTGGCCAGGACGTGCGGATGGGCGAGCTGACCCGGCTGTACGACGCGGTGGTGCTGGCCACCGGCGCCCCGCACGACCGCCCGCTGGCGATCCCCGGCGAGGGGCTGGGCAACGTTTTCGGCAGCGCGCAATTCGTCGGCTGGTACAACGGCCACCCGCAGTTCGCGGCACTGGATCCCGACCTTTCCGGCGGCACTGCGGTGGTGATCGGGATGGGCAACGTGGCGCTGGACGTGGCGCGGATCCTGGCGAAAAGCCGGGCCGAATTTGCCGGATCCGACATCGTCGCCCATGCCCTTGATGCGCTGGGGCAGTCGCGGATCCGGCGGATCGTGGTGATCGGCCGGCGCGGGCCGCACCAGATCATGATGACCCCCAAGGAACTGGGCGAGCTGAGCCACCTCGAACGCGCCGCGCCACGGGTCGACCCGGCCGACCTGCCCGAACCCGGCGAGGACGCGCTGCTCGAGCCGGGGCTGCGCAAGTCGGTCACCCACCTGCGCGGCTTTGCGGCGATCCCCGAAAGCCATTACGCCGACCTGCCGATCGAGATCGAATTCGACTTCTTCGCCGCGCCCAAGGCACTGATCGGTAACGGAAAGGTCGAGGAGATCGAGCTGGAACGGACCGTGGTCGAGGGTGGCCGCGCGGTTGGCACGGGCGAGACCTGGCGCCTGCCCGCCAGCCTGGTGGTGGCCTGCATCGGCTACCAGACCTCGCCCATCCCCGAGGTGCCGTTCGACGAGCGCGCCGGACGTTTCGCCAACGATGAAGGGCGGATCCTGCCGGGGCTTTACTGCGTCGGCTGGGCGCGGCGCGGCCCCTCGGGCACGATCGGCACCAACCGGCCCGACGGCTTTTCGGTGATCGAACGGATCGTCGAGGATCTGGCCCCCGGCCCCAGCGGGCGGGCCGGCGGCGCGGGCTTCGACGAGCTGGCCCGGGCGCGCGGGCTGCACATTACCGGCTTTGACGACTGGCAGAAGATCGACCAGGCCGAAACCACCCGCGCCCGCGCCGACGCCCCCCGCGAAAAATTCGTCGATATCAACGATATGCTGGCGGCAACCCGCGAGAACTGACACTCGCAACGCCCGCCGAGGCAGGTGGCGATTTTGGTTGTGGTGGAGCGAGAATGGGTGCCTTCGAGAACCGGCGCGGAGCGTACTTCAGTACGTGAGCACCGGAAGCGCAGAAGGCGCCCGTTCGCAGCCCGCCACAGCCGAAATAGCCGCCTGCCTCAAACGCGCATGGGCATCAGGACGTACAGCGCCGCGCTCTTGTCATCCTGGCGGATCAGGGTCGGCGCGCCGGCGTCGGCCAGGTGCAGCTCCACCGTGTCGCTGTCGATCTGGCCGAGGATGTCCTTGAGGTAATTGGCGTTGAAGCCGATCTCGAAGCCGGTGCCGGCATAGTCCGCCGGCACTTCCTCGGCCGCCGTGCCGTTGTCCGGACTGGTGACCGACAGCGTCACCCGGTCCTTGTCCAGCGCCATCTTCACCGCGCGGGTCTTTTCGGTGGCGATGGTGGCCACGCGGTCAACCCCCTCGAAGAAGCTCTTGGGGTCGATCCGCAGCAGCTTGTCGTTCCCGGTGGGGATCACGCGGGTGTAATCGGGGAAAGTGCCGTCGATCAGCTTGCTGGTCAGCACCACGCCGTTCGATCCGCCCAGGGTGAAGCGGATCTTGGTGGCCGAAAGATCGACCAGCACGCTGGCGTCCAGCGCCTCTTCCAGCAGCTTGCGCAGCTCGGCCACGCATTTGCGCGGCACGATCACGTCGGGCATCCCCTCGGCGCCTTCGGGCCGGGCCAGGGTAAAGCGGGCCAGGCGGTGGCCATCGGTGGCGGCGGCCTTCAGCTCGTCGTCCGAGACGTGGAGGAAGATGCCGTTGAGGTAATAGCGGGTTTCCTCGGTGCTGATCGCAAAGCGGGTGCGGTCAATCAGCTGGGCCAGCGTGGCGGCGGGCACCTCGAAGCTGGTCGGCAGATCGCCCTCGACGATCACCGGAAAATCGTCGCGCGGCAGGGTCGAGAGGGTGAAGCGGCTGCGCCCGGCCTTCACCACCATGCGGTTGTCCGCCGCCTCGAGGCTCACCTGGCTGCCATCGGGCAGCTTGCGGGCGATATCGAACAGCAGGTGGGCCGAAACGGTGATCGCCCCGGGGCTATCGACCGAGACCGCGCCCATCGTCTCGACCACCTGCAGGTCAAGGTCGGTCGCCATCACCTTCACCGCCCCGGCGCCGCTGGCCTCGATCAGCACGTTCGAGAGGATCGGGATGGTGTTGCGGCGTTCGACGACGGACTGGACGTGCGACAGGCACTTCAGCAGCGTCGCGCGTTCGATGGTGGCCTTCATGTGGTCCGGTTCCCCAATTTCCGCCAGAATCACCGGCGGCAGGGTAGCGGGCGGCATCGCCCGGAATCGGCCCCACCGCCCGAATGTGCGGTCCTCAATCCTTAACGCGGGCCGCGCGGGCGGCAAGGGCGCGGGGCGCGCCGGCGGGCGAATCTGGGGATAAATGGGGGCATTGCCATCGGCCCGCGCCTTGCCCATCCTGCGCCCCGGCAACCGCACGGGGGAGGAACGGGATGATCGGCACGGCAAAGCGCCTTGGCATGACGGCGGCACTGGTGTTGGCAGGAACAATGGCGGCGGGCACCGCCATGGCCGCCGCCCCCACCTTCCACCCCCGCCCCACCGGCAACTATCCCTTTGCCGAGGCGGTGCAGGCCGGCGACATGCTCTACCTCTCGGGCATCCTCGCCGAAGGCAGCGACGGCAAGGTGGTGGCCGGCGGCATCGAACCCGAAAGCCGCCAGGTGATGAAACTGCTGGGCGAAGTGCTGGCGCGCCGCGGCCTTGGCTATGACGATCTGGTGCAATGCACCGTGCTGCTGGCCGACATGAAAGACTGGCCCGCCTTCAACACCATCTACCGCGCCAGCTTCAAACCCGGCCACTACCCCGCCCGCGCCGCCATGGGCGTCAACGGCCTGGCGCTGGGCGGCAAGGTGGAATTGCAGTGCAATGCGTGGAATCCGGGGCGAAAGTAACGCTCCGGACGCCCGACTGGTGGCAATTCAGCCTCCGGTCTGATCGCGCACGTTCCATGACGCGACCATGCCCAGACCGACGAGCAATCCGACGGGATACATCCAGAAGGCGGTTGTGGGAGGCGTGCCCATGAGCTGGAAAACGCCGATTACGCCGGCACCGCCAAGCACGGCCACCGTGGCCGTCATGCCCCGCAAGGTGAATTCCCGGACATTGGCGATGTAGTGGGCGACAATCCCCCCAATCACCGCACCCAGGCACCAACAGCCCAGCCCGATCACAAACACGCTACCGCTCATTCATCCCCCCTTGCCCGCCTGAAAGCACACAGCCCGATCAGAGCATCGCCATCCCGCCGTTCACGTGCAGGGTCTGGCCGGTCATGTAGCCCGCCTCGCGGCTGGCGAGGTAGGCGACGGCGGCGCCGATATCCTCGCCCTCGCCCATCCGGCCCATCGGGATGCGGGCGTTGAGCGCGTCTTTCTGGGCATCGGGCAGCACCTCGGTCATCGCGGTGCGGATGAAGCCGGGGGCGACGCAGTTCACGGTGATGCCCCGGCTGGCCAGTTCCTGCCCCAGCGACTTCGACATGCCGACCAGCCCCGCCTTGGCCGCCGCATAGTTGACCTGTCCCGGATTGCCGGTGGTGCCGACCACGCTGGTGATCGTCACGATCCGGCCGAAGCGGGCCTTCATCATCGGCTTGGCGGCGGCGCGCATCAGGCGGAAGGCCGCCTCTAGGTTCACGCGGATCACCGCGTCCCACTCCTCGTCCTTCATCCGCATGGCAAGGTTGTCGCGGGTGATGCCGGCATTGTTGACCAGGATGTCGAGCTTGCCCAGCGTATCGACCGCCGCCGGCACCAGCGCCTCGACCTGTTCGGCGTTCGACAGGTCGCACGTGATCTCGACGTGATCGTGGCCGAACTCCTCGTTCAGCTCGTCGCGGAAGGCCCGCAGCTTGGCGGGGTTCGAGCCCGAGAGCGCCAGCCGCGCCCCCTGCCCGGCCAGCGCCCGCGCGATCGCGCTGCCGATCCCGCCCGAGGCGCCGGTTACCAGCGCGGTCATTCCGGTCAGGTCGAACATCATGCGATCTCCTTCAGCAGCATTTCGATATCGGCCATGGTCACCACGCTGGCAACCGCCACTTCGCCGGCGCTGCGGCTGATCATCGCGCCAACGACCTTGCCGCCCAGTTCGACGAAGTGTTCCACCCCGGCAGCCTTCATCGCGATGGCACTCTCGCGCCAGCGCACCCGGCCGCAGACCTGCTCGACCAGCAGGCGCTGGACCTCGGCCGGGTCGGTGACCACGGCGGCGGTAACGTTGGCAAACAGCGGCACGGCAAAGGCCGCGGGCGGGCACTTGGCCAGCGCCTCGGCCATTGCCTCGGCGGCGGGGGCCATCAGCGGGCAGTGGAACGGGGCGGAAACCGGCAGCAGCACGCCGCGCTTGATCCCGTGGTCTTTCACCATGGCAATCGCCCGCTCGATCGCCGCCTTGTGGCCCGAGAGCACCACCTGCCCCGGATCGTTATCATTGGCGACGGTGCAGACTTCACCCTCCGCCGCCGCCTCGGCCAGCGCCTGCGCCTTGTCGATGTCGGCCCCCAGCAGCGCGCACATCGCCCCCACGCCCACCGGCACGGCGGCCTGCATCGCCTGCCCGCGCAGTTTCAGCAGCCGCGCGGTATCGGCCAGCGAAAAGGCCCCGGCGGCGCACAGCGCGGTATATTCGCCCAGGCTGTGGCCGGCGACGAAATCGGCCTTTTCAGCCAGCCTGAAGCCCCCTTCGGCCTCCAGCACCCGCAGGGTGGCGATGGCATTGGCCATGATCGCCGGCTGGGCATTGGCCGTCAGGGTCAGCTCATCCTCGGGCCCTTCGGCCATGATCCGCGACAGGCTTTGCCCCAGCGCCTCGTCCACTTCCTGGAACACCTCGCGCGCCGCCGCGCTGGCCGTGGCCAGTTCCACCCCCATGCCGACCTTCTGGCTGCCCTGCCCCGGAAACACGAATGCGCGCATAGCTCTCAACTCCTCTGCGCCGCCGCCTATTGCCGTTACGGCCGCCCCGCAAGCCCGAAGGGGACGATCTTGTTGTGGATGTCATGCCCGATGTCGGCCTCGCCCAGAAAGGGGATGGCGTGGCGCGCGCACCAGTCGCGCGCGATTGCCTCGGCATCGGCGCCGAACGGCCGGTCGTTCTCGGGCACGTCAGAGACCCGGCCAAGCCGCAGCCCGGCGATCCCGCCAAGGTGGGCCGTGGCGTGGAACATCAGCCGGTCGACCGCGTAGAGGTGTTCCGACACCTCCTCGACCAGCACCACGTGGCCCGCCAGCCCCGGCATCAGCGGGGTGCCAGCCAGCATCGCCAGCGTCGTCAGGTTGAAGGCCACGGCGGGGTGCTGGTCCAGCCCGCCTTCCAGCCCTTCGCGCGCGCCGGTCAGCCAGCCCAGCGTCCGCCGCACCGCCGCATCGCCCCCGGCGCGGCGCAGGTCGGCCGGCATCGGGGCGTGGACCGGGTGGCCCAGGCCGTTGCGGTACATCGCGCCCAGCAGGTAGCCCATGTCGGAATAGCCGAGGTAGGCCTTGTGCGCCGCCGCCGGGGCCAGTTGCGCCATCGCTGCTCCGGCAATGCGGTTCGACCCGTAGCCACCGCGCGCAAACCACACCGCATCAACCGAGGGATCGTTGGCGCAATCGAGCAGGGCCGCCAGCCGCACCGCATCGCTGCCGGCAAAGTGCCCGTCGCTGATCAGGCACTGGTCGTGGATCAACAGCTCGACCTGGGGGAATTCCGCCGCCGCCAGCGCGCGCAGCCTGGCCACATCATCGGCCGTAACCGGCGAGGCGGGGGCACAGACGGCAACGCGGACCATGCCCCATGCTCTAACGCGGTTGCGCTGGCACGCAAGGCCGCATACCGGAGCGAGGATGGACAGCGACCTGACCCGCCACCCCTGGTTCTTCTGCGGCATCGGCGGCTCGGGCATGCTGCCGCTGGCGCTGATCCTGCGCGGACTGGGCGCCGAAGTGGCCGGTTCGGACCGCAGCCGCGACCAGGGCCGCACCCCCGGGAAATTCGCCTGGCTGGAAAGCCTGGGCTTTGCCCTGTTCCCGCAGGATGGCAGCGGGATCACCAGCGCCGCCCAGTGCCTCGTCGCCTCGGCAGCGGTCGAAGATACCGTGCCCGAAATGGTCCGCGCCCGCGACCTCGGCTGCGCGCGGATGAGCCGGGCCGAGCTGCTCGCCCGCCTGTTCAACCAGGCCCCGACCGGGATCGCGGTGGGCGGCACCAGCGGCAAGAGCACCGTGACCGGAATGATCGGCTGGATCATGTGCCAGGCCGGCCGCGATCCGACGATCATGAACGGGGCGGTGATGAAGAATTTCGCCGGCCCTGATGCCCCCTTCGCCAGCGCGCGGGTCGGCGCGGGCGGGCTGTTCGTCTCGGAGGTGGACGAAAGCGACGGTTCGATCGCGCTCTACCGGCCTGCGGTGGCGGTGCTCAACAACGTCAGCCTCGATCACAAGAGCCTCGAGGAGCTGCGCGAGCTGTTTGGCGGCTTCCTCGGCCGGGCCGGGCTTGCCGCGGTCAACCTCGACGATGCCGAGGCGGCGGCGCTGGCCGGGCGAGCCCAGCAACTGGTCAGCTTCGGGATCGACAGCCCGGCGGCCACGATCGGGGTGGAAGCCGGCTCGATCAACGAAGGGCCGACCGCCATCGCCGCCACGGTGATCGACCGCCGCGATGGCAGCCGCCATGCGCTGGCCCTGAAGGTCCCGGGCCGCCACAACCTGGCCAATGCGCTGGCGGCGCTGGCCGGGGCCTCTGCCGCCGGAGTGTCGCTGGCCGAGGCGGTGGCGGCGCTGGCCAGCTTCCATGGCCTGGCCCGGCGTTTCGACATTGTCGGCACCACCCCCTCGGGCATCACCGTGATCGACGATTTCGGCCACAACCCCGACAAGGTCGCGGCGACGCTAAGGACGCTGAAGGCCCATCCTGGCCGCGTCATCGCGCTGTTCCAGCCGCACGGCTATGGCCCCTTGCGCCAGATGGGCGCCGAACTGGCCGAGACCGTCGCGCGCCTGCTGGGGCGGGATGACCTGATGATCCTGTGCGATCCGGTCTATTTCGGCGGCACGGTCGACCGCAGCGCGGGTTCGGAGCGGATTGTCGAGCGGATCCGCCAGCACGGCGGGCAGGCCGAACATGTGCCCAGCCGCACCGATTGCGCCAGCCGGATCGTCGAACTCGCCCGGCCCGGCGACCGGGTGGTGGTGATGGGCGCCCGCGACGATACCCTGTCGGCCTTCGCCGCCGACCTGCTCAGCCGCCTCGGGGGTTAAAAACCCGCCGCCGGTGCCGTTAGCATTTACGGGTGCCAACAGGCGAAGGGTGGCGGAATGTGGGGCGAGACAGTGGTTAACGAGACGGTGCGCACCCCTCGGGGCCAGCGGATCGCTTTCGATGTCGCGGTGCGCTATCGTCAGGGCAGCAGCCGGGCGACCGTGCTGCTCCGCAATCTCACCCGCGAAGGGGCCCGGATCGAGGGCGTCGGCCACCTGCGGGTTGGCGACGTGGCCATGATCCAGTTGCCCGGGCTGGCCCCCAAGGCCGCCAAGGTCGCCTGGCGCCGCGAGCATGCCGCCGGCTTTGAATTCGAACGGCCGCTGCACCCCGACATCTTCGACAAGTTGGTCGAAAAGCACGCTATCCCCCGCGCCCGGCTGATCAGCGACCTGGAGCCCGAGGTCGAAGCCGCCCGGCTGGTCCAATTGAAGCGCGCGCTACGGGTGGCGTGATGGTTTGGTGATCGCGCTGACGCGCGGTCCGGACACCACCCACCCCGCCTCCCCACCCGACCCCCGATGGTACCGATAGGCTATGGGGGTTGGGGGGGGAGGCGGGGTGGGTGGTGCCCGGTTGGCCCAGTGGGCAACACTCAAACCGAATCCGGTAAAACGGGTGGCGCGC
>JAFECL010000034.1:34516-41287 GCA_018242165.1 Pseudomonadota bacterium | reverse complement strand
GGCACTGGGGCTGGTGGTTGGCGCGGGTGGCATGTTCCTGTGGGGCCTGCGCGCGATGCTGGCGGGCGATGCACCGGCCGCCGCCGGGCACGAACCCGCCGGCGCGGATGGACCCTTTGACCCCGGTGCGGCAATTGCCCGCCATCTGGCCCGCAAGGCCGAGGAGCAGCAGTCCGCCCCGCTTTCGGCCGAGCCGGCTTCGCCACCCCAGCGCCATGCACCGGGCGGGTTTGGCCGGCGCCGGGTGCCGCAAGCCCCGGTGTGAACGCCGCCTAGTCCCAGACTTCGGAATAGACCCGCAGCAGGTTTGCCCCATAGAGCTTGTCGATCCGCGCACCCGACCAGCCGCGCCGGCTGAGCGCGAGGGCCAGCCGGTCGAACTTGTCGAGGCTGTTGTAGTCGGCAACGATGGTGAAGACGTCGGGCCCTTCGCCCGGTGCGGCGATCCCGGCGGCGGAGCGTGCGGCAAAATCGGCCCGGGCTGCGGCGCGGGCCTTGTCGTCGATCACCAGCGGCAGCACCCCGCCATCGGTGCCGATCGAGACATGATCCTCGCCGCAGACATTGGCCGCGTGTTCGATGTGGGCGATCAGATCGTCGCCGGTCGGGTGGCTGCCGGGGGCGAGATAGGGCATGAAGTAGATCCCGACGCAGCCGCCCTTGTCGGCCACCAGCTTCATGGTCGCATCATGGGTGTTGCGCGGGTGATCGTGCAGCGCGCGGCAGCCGGTGTGGCTGATCAGCGGCGGGCGGGTGGCCATGCCGATCGCCTCGCGCTGGGTGCGCGCGCCGCCGTGGCTCAGGTCCAGCACCAGCCGCTCGGCCTCGATCCGGGCCACGGTCTTGCGGCCAAGCAGCGAGAGCCCGGCATTGTCCGGTTCCAGCGATCCGTCGCCCGACAGGTTGCGCAGGTTGTAGGTCAGCTGAATCTGGCGCAGCCCGCGCGCCTTCATCTCGGCCAGCCGGTTGAGCTGGGTGCCGACCATGCTGGTATCCTGCACCCCGAACCAGATCCCCAGCTTGCCCTCGGCCCGGGCGCGGGCGAAATCGGCGAGCTTGCGGATCGGCAGCAGCGTGGCGGGGTTGGCGGCGAGGATCTTGTCCCACTGGGCCAGGCTTTCGAGCAGTTCCTCCCATGCCCTGGGCCGGTTGCCGACCGGCAGCAGCGTCTGGTTGACGGCATGGACCCCGCTGGCCCGGATCTCGGCCACGGCGCGTGGCGACAGGGCCAGCTGGCCATCGGGGGCGTAGGGATCGTCCAGCCCGCCCAGGCCGTCGATCAGCAACCGGGACGGTGGCGGCGGGGCGGCGCGGGCCAGCAGCGGGGCGGCGGCCGTGGCCAGCCCGGTAGCGATCATGGCGCGGCGGGACAGGAGCATCAGCAGGCCTCCTTCATTGCTGTTTGGCTGGGGCGGAAGGATTGACGGTTCGGCCTGCGGCCTCGCCGTCGTCTCGGCCCGCTTGCGCGGACCTCGGCACGAACCAACTTGTGCGAGGCCCGAGGTACTGTCTGGCTGGGGCGGAAGGATTCGAACCTTCGCATGGCGGTACCAAAAACCGCTGCCTTACCGCTTGGCTACGCCCCAACAGAGCCGGCGCCATACCCACAGCAACGGCTAAAGGGAAGGGGGCAGATCAGCCTTCGGCCGCGACCTCGAAATCGGCCATCGAGTGCCGCTCGGGCATCTTGGCGAGGTTCACCCGGCGGCCGCGCTGCACGGCCGGGCGGGCGTCGATCTCGCCGATCCAGCGGCCGACATGGGCATATTCGTGCAGCGACAGGAAGGTCGCGGCGTCGTTGTAGGCCAGGCCGTGCCACAGCACCCCCAGCCAGGCATAGGCGGCGATGTCGGCGATGGTATAGCTGCCGCCCGCCAGGAACCGGCTCTCGGCCAGCCGCTTGTCGGCCACGTCGAACAGCCGCTTGGTCTCCATCGCATAGCGGTCGATGGCATATTCGATCTTGAACGGGGCATAGGCGTAGAAGTGGCCAAAGCCCCCGCCGATGAACGGCGCGCTGCCCATCTGCCACATCAGCCACGAAAGGCATTCGGCCCGCCCCCTGGCGTCGGTCGGGATGAAGGCGCCGAACTTCTCGGCCAGGTGCAGCATGATCGCGCCGCTTTCGAACACCCGGATCGGTTCGGGGCCAGAGCGGTCGAGCAATGCGGGGATTTTCGAATTGGGGTTGAGCGCGACGAAGCCCGAGCCGAACTGCGCGCCTTCGCGGATGTTGATCAGCCAGGCATCGTATTCGGCGCCGCTGTGCCCTGCTTCGAGCAATTCCTCGAACAGGATCGTCACCTTCTGGCCGTTGGGGGTGCCCAGCGAATAGAGCTGGAAGGGGTGCTGGCCCACCGGCAGCTCGGCCTCGTGCTGGGCGCCCGAGGTGGGGCGGTTGATATTGGCGAACTGGCCGCCGTTGCCGGGGTTCCAGGTCCAGACCTTGGGGGGGGTATATTCGTCGGCCATGCCTGACACTCCGTATTGGGGGGAGGGGCCAAGATGGGCGCCCGCGCCCGCCAATGCAAGGTGCCTAGGCCACCCGCATCACCCAGCCGTGCGGGTCGGGCGCGGCACCGCGCTGGATCGCCACCAGCCGTTCCTTCAGCTTGCCCGCCACCTGCCCGGGGCCGCCGCCGCCGATGGTGAAGCTCGCGTCGCCCTCGGTCACCTGGCCGACCGAGGTGACCACCGCCGCGGTGCCGCAGGCAAAGCATTCGAGCAGGTGCCCGCTGGCCGCATCGGCGCGCCACTGCGGCAGGCTGTAGCGTTCCTCGCGCACGGTCAGGCCTTCCTCGCGGGCCAGCGCCATCAGGCTGTCACGCGTGATCCCGGGCAGGATGGTGCCCGACAGCGGCGGGGTGATCATCGTGCCGTCGGCGAAGACGAAGTAGAGGTTCATGCCCCCCAGTTCCTCGACCCACTGGTGCTCTGCCGCATCGAGGAACACGACCTGATCGTGGCCCTTGGCCATCGCCTCGGCCTGGGGGACCAGGCTGGCGGCATAGTTGCCGCCGCACTTGGCCGCCCCGGTGCCGCCCGGCGCGGCGCGGGTGTACTGGCTGACCCAGATCGACACCGCCGGGGCGCCCGACTTGAAATAGTTGCCCGCCGGGCTGGCGATGACGATGAATTTGTAGGCCTTGGCCGGGCGCACCCCCAGAAAGGCCTCGGTCGCGATCATGAAGGGGCGCAGGTAGAGCGAGGCGCCATCCTGGGTCGGCACCCAGTCGCGATCGGCCAGCACGAGTTCGCGGCAGGCGTCGACGAACAGCCCGTCGGGCAGTTCGGGCATGGCCAGGCGCCGGGCGCTGGCGTTGAACCGCGCGGCATTGGCTTCGGGCCGGAACAGCGTGATCCCGCCATCGGCGGTGGGATAGGCCTTCAGCCCCTCGAAGATTTCCTGCGCGTAGTGCAGCACGCTGGCCGCCGGATCGAGCGCGATCGGCCGGCGCGGGCCCAGCGTGGCATTGTGCCAGCCCACCGCCTCGGACCAGTCGATGGTGATCATGTGATCGGTGAAATTAGTCCCGAAGCCGGGCGCCGCGAGTACCGCCGCGCGCGCATCCGCCGGCGTGGGGGCGGGGTGGGGCAGGCGGGCGAAGATGGTCACGGCGGATCCTTTCAACGGCGGCTTTGAATGAATGTTACGAATGCGTGATAGAAAACGCAACGAACGGCAGGGCCTATTTGCGACTCCTTGCGCCGCTCTACACCAACATTACGCCGCTGCCAATCGGGTGATTGGCCCAGGGCCTTGGCGCCATTGCGAAATCCGTCGGCGGCGGGCCGAACGGGGCACGGGTCAAATGAGAAGGGCCGCCGGAGCGATGTCCGTGCGGCCCTTCGCATGGTCAGCGGCCGGAAGCGCCGCTCACGAAGCCTCTATCGGGGTTTAACGATAGTGCCTCGCGCTGCGGGTTGCCGACCTCTCTGCTGAACCATGAGACATCGGATCACCTCCTTTCGCGCTGTTGAGCCATGGGCCGCCCCTTGCGGGGCGAAAGGGCCGATCGGCGCGGGGGCCGGCGGGCCTTGGCGCCAAGTTTTAGCCCTTCGGGGGGCGACAACAAGACTTGCATTGAATTAATTTGCTGTCAGACTCCGCAACTTCGGGCCGGCCTCCAGCAGAGTCACGGGCGCCGGCAATCCTCCACCACCCGCGCCACTTCAGGCCATGCCGGCAGCACCAGCGGCGCGGCGCCGCTCGCCTCGACCGAGAAGCGCCCGCGCGAAAAGGCCATGGCGTCGAGCAGCGGATCGCCGGCGGGCAGTTCCGCCACCAGCCCGGCGGCGGGCTCGGCGGCGGCGGGCAGCGGGCGGGTGAGGGTGGTGGTGGCCAGCTCGATCGCACCGCTGGCGGCCGTTGCGCCGGGCCGAACCAGCCGCACCGTCCGCGTCGCGGCCCGGCACTCCAGGCTGAACAGCACCGCACCGCCGCTGGTGAACCGGGCCAGCCCCGGCTGCCACTGCCACTCGCCAGCGGTAAAGCCGGCCTCGCGCCAGTCCGCCGCCGGCGGCGGGCCGGCGGGCACGGTCGGTGCGGTGGCGATCACCGGCGGCGGAGGCGGCGCAGCGGGCGGCGGCGGGAGCGTTGCTTCGCTGCACGAGCCCAGCACGCCGATCAGCGCCAGCGCGCCGGCGCTCTGCAGCCATGGGGTGGCGGGGTGACGGGCAGGGGGGTTGGACTTCATCGCCCGGCTATGGAATGAGGCGGCCAGCCGCACAAGCCCGGCCATGCAATCCGGAAGCCCGCCATGCCGCCCAAGCCCGCCAAAGCCCGCGTCGACCAGCTGCTGGTCGAACGCGGCCTGGCCGAAAGCCGCGCCCGCGCCCAGGCGCTGGTCCTGGCCGGGCTGGTCTTTTCGGGTGAGGCCAAGCTGGCCAAGCCGGGGCAGACCCTGCCTGCCGACGCCGCGCTGGAGGTGCGGGGGCGCGATCATCCATGGGTGTCGCGCGGGGGAATCAAGCTGGCCCATGCGCTGGACCATTTCGCGCTCGACCCTGCCGGGGCGGTGGCGATGGATATCGGCAGCAGCACCGGCGGCTTTACCGACGTGCTGCTGAGCCGGGGGGCGAGCCATGTCTTCGCAGTCGATTCGGGCACCAACCAGTTGGCCTGGAAGCTGCGGCAGGATCCCCGCGTGACGGTGCTGGAACAGCTTTCGGCCCGGTTGCTGACCGCGCTGCATCTTGGCCAGCCGTGCAACTGGGTGGTCTGCGACGCCAGCTTCATCGCGCTGGCTAAGGTGCTCGAGGTGCCGCTGCGCCTTGCCGCGCCGGCCTGCCAGCTGGTCGCGCTGATCAAGCCGCAGTTCGAGGTTGGCCGGGCCGAAGTGGGCAAGCACGGCGTGGTGCGCGACCCGGTGCTGCACCAGCGGGTCTGCGACGAGGTGCGCGGCTGGCTGGAGGGGGCTGGCTGGCGGGTGGCGGGCATCACCACCAGCCCGATCACCGGGCCCGAGGGCAATGTCGAGTTCCTGGTCGCCGCGCGGCGCGGTTAGGCCCTGCAATCAAGCCATTGCGCGAACGGCGGCGCGCCGCCAATATCCCCCCAAGGGATCGCCCGAATCGACCGGAAAGCCGCCAACCACCGCTACCGCCACCCCGCATCACAGGTATTTCATGACCGAGCTTGCCTCTGCCGGACAATTGCGCGCCGCATTCCTGCGCTGGGCCCTGGTGCTGGTGCCGGGGGTGCTGCTGCTGGGGATGCTGTCGGGGGCGATGGCCGGATCGGTGGCGACCAACCCGTGGTTCGCCACGCTGGCCAAGCCGGCGATCTATCCGCCACCGGCCACTTTCGGGATCGTCTGGTCGCTGCTCTACCTGATGATGGGCCTGGCCCTGACCATGGTGGTGGTGGCCTGGGGCGCGGCCGGGCGCGGCGTGGCGATCACCCTGTTCGCGGTGCAGCTGGTGCTGAACCTGCTTTGGTCGCCGCTGTTCTTCGCCTTTCACCGCATCGCCGCCGCGCTGGTGCTGCTGGGGGCGATCGACCTGGCGGTGGCGGCAACGCTGCTGGCCTTCTGGCGGGTGCGGCGCGGGGCCGGGCTGTTGCTGGTGCCCTATCTGGCCTGGGTGCTGTTCGCCACGGTGCTGAACTGGCAGTTCCTCCAGCTCAACCAGTCTGCCGACGGCGCCGCGAGCGGCCCGGTGCGGATCGAATTCAAGCCTTGATCGGCGGGCCTGAAAGGCTCAATAGACGGCCCATGCAAAGCGATAATCCCCTGTTCGCCGATCTGGCGAAACTGATGAACAGCGCCGCCGGGACCATGGCCGGCATGACCCGCGAAGCCCGCGAAGGCGCCCGCGAACGGATCAAGGCGGCGATGGGCGGGGTGGATTTCGTGGCCCGCGACGAGTTCGAGGCCGTGAAGGCCTTGGCCGCCAAGGCCCGCGAAGAGGCCGAAGCCCTGAAAGAGCGCGTCGCCGCGCTGGAAGCCGCGCTGAAGGCGAAGAAGGGCTGAGCCCAAGCGCCATCGCCCGCTGGCGAATGCGGGCCTTACGCCGGTGGGCAGGATCGGAACATCAGGCCGGCGCCGGGGCGTCCCGTCGCGATTGGTGGTTGCCCACCGGTGGCGGATGCCGTGACTGACGCACGTGCGAATGGCCGGGTAGCGCAACAGCCCTGAATCAGCCCGGCTCGGCCCTGAAATCATCCGGGTGGCAGGAAGGCGGGCGGGCTCGCAGATCGCGCACTTCCGGGCGGGGCGAACCCCGGCCTCCGAACGGTTGGACGTAGGGGCGTGGCCACGACTTGCATCC
>JAFECL010000034.1:11303-34485 GCA_018242165.1 Pseudomonadota bacterium | reverse complement strand
GGATGGGCGGGGTATGTAACCTATTTGGTTCGTGTAGGAAAGCGGGAATTTTGAGGAAGGGGTTCGCGCCGAGGGCGCAGAGCCGCCGGCCCCACCCGGCCGCAGCGGGGTGGGCAACTGATCAGCCCAGCGCCGCCTGCTTTTCCTCGGCCAGCCGGTCAAGTTCCGCCCGGCTCAGCTTCTGGGCGCTGGTCTTCAGCTGGCCGCAGGCGGCATCGATGTCGCGGCCGCGCGGGGTGCGGACGGGCGCGCTGATCCCGGCCTGAAAGACGATCTCGGAAAAGGCGCGGATCCGTTCGGGGCTGGAACACTCATAGGGCGCGCCGGGCCAGGGGTTGAACGGGATCAGGTTGACCTTGGCCGGCAGCTTGTACTGCTTGATCAGCCGCACCAGTTCGCGCGCATCCTCGTCGCTGTCGTTCTTGCCGGCCAGCATGACGTATTCGAAGGTGATCCGGCGCGCATTGCTGGCCCCCGGATAGGCGGCGCAGGCGCCCAGCAATTCGTCGAGCCCGTACTTGCGGTTGATCGGCACGATCTCGTCGCGCACTTCCTTCGACACCGCGTGGAGCGAGACTGCCAGGTTGACCCCGATCTCCTCGCCGCAGCGGGCCATCAGCGGTACCACCCCGCTGGTCGACAGGGTAATGCGGCGCTTTGACAGGGCCAGGCCGTCGCCATCCATCACCAGCTTCAGCGCATCGCGGACATGGTCGAAGTTGTAGAGCGGTTCGCCCATCCCCATCATCACGATGTTGGTGAGCAGGCGCCCGTCGGCCGAATAGCCGCCATCCTCGTCGACCATGTCATCGCCCAGCGCGGCAAGGTCGGCCTGCCCGGCGCGCGGCCATTCGCCCAGCGCGTCGCGCGCCAGCATCACCTGCCCGACGATCTCGCCGGGTGTCAGGTTGCGCACCAGCCGCATCGTCCCGGTGTGGCAGAACCGGCAGTTCAGGGTGCAGCCGACCTGGCTGGAGACGCACAGCGTGCCCCGGTCGGCATCGGGGATGAAGACCATCTCGAACTCGTGATCGTCCGCCGTCTTCAGCAGCCATTTGCGGGTGCCGTCGCTGCTGTGCTGGGCCACCACCACTTCAGGCCGACCGATCACGAAACGGTCGGCCAGCCACGGGCGCATCGTCTTGGCGATGTCGGTCATCCCGTCGAAGCTGGTCACGCCGCGGTGGTAGATCCAGTGGAACACCTGCTTGGCGCGCAGCTTGGCGGCCTTGGCATCCAGCCCCGCCGCCTCGAACAGGCGGGTGATGGCGGCGCGCGGCAGGCCGACCAGATCGACCTTGCCATCGGCACGCGGGGTCACCTCGCGCGGGGTGGGCACGGGGTCGATCAGGCCGGGGATCGGCATGGCTGGAGTTGTGGACATGGCGCGCGCCTATAGGCGCTGGCGGGCGCGGTGGCTAGCGGTACCGGGCACAGGCGTTAGCGGTATTGGGCGCAGCCCAGCGCGGCGGCATCCATGGCACTGGCGGCGCCGGCCAGCGGGAAGGTGTTGCTGAACGGCTTGCCATCGGCGCCGCGCGCCGCGACGGTCATCTGCCCGGCGCTGCGCATCGCGGCGACCACCGCGGCGTCCATCCGCGCATCGGCGGCCCAGGCATCGCCGCCGCCGCCAACCAGTTTGAACTTCTGCCCGCCAATCGCCAGCACGATCGGCGCCTTGCCGTCGATCTTGCGCGAAAGGCGGAAGTGCACCTGCCCGCGCACGGCGCGTTTGGGCCAGGTGCCGATATCGGCATAGGGCTGGTAATCGCGGTGCAGCTTCGAATCCTCGGCCTTGGCCAGGGCATAGCAGCGCGGCACGGCGGGATCGCGGAAGGCCGCCCAGTGCTCGAACACCCCCAGCGCATCGCGCGCCAGCGCCGGGGTGGCGAGGGCAGCCAGCACCAGGGCGGCGAGCATCAGGGTGGTAGCAGGCCGGGCCTTCATGCCAGCACCCCGCCAGCCGTGGCGCCGTGGACCACGCTTTCGCGCCCCTGTTCGATCATCACCAGAGAGCCCTGGGTCAGCCCCGGGGCAATCGGGGCGTGATAGCGCGGATGGGGCGCCGTGCCGGTCAGCAGCCCGCGCAGCACCCGGGTGGTCAGGCCGTGCGAGACAATCACGTGATCGCCCGCGTCAGGCCCGGCTTCGGCCAGCCAGCGCCGCAGGCGGGCCGCCAGCGCCGGATAGTCCTCGCCATCGGGCGCGGGGCGCAGCAGGTGTTCGGCATCGACGATCGGCCCGGCCTCGGCCACCACTTCGGCATAGGAACGCCCGCCCCACTGGCCCATGCCCAGTTCGCGCAGCAGCGGCGAGCGGCGCGCGGCGAACCAGTCGAGCCCGGCGATCTCGGCGATCAGCGCGGCGGTTTGCAACGCCCGGCCCGAATCCGAGCTGTGCAGCGTGGCCCGCGCCGGATCGGCCAGCACCCCGCGCAGCGCCATGCCCATGGCCAGCGCCTGCTCCATGCCCAGCCGGGTCAGCGGGGTATGCGCCTCCTCGCCCTGCAGCCGGCGGGCGGCGTTGAACACGGTTTCGCCGTGGCGCAGGATGAACAGGCGGGCGGCCATCGCTGGGGCTATGCGTCGCCTTCGCCGATCAGGTCAAGGTAGGCGATCACATCGTTGTCGGTGGCCAGGAACAGCCCGGCCTGCACCTCGGCCGGTTGCCGCGCGGCCAGCGCCAGCGCTTCGGCCAGCGGGGCATAGCACAGCGTTTCCACCGCGCCGCCTTCAGGCCCGTCGCCCAGGTGGTACAGCCGCACCGTGGCCTGATCGTAGGTGGTCCGCATCAGGGCAGGTTCACCGGGGCATAGCCCGGCACCGCGGCCCGGCGCGCGGCCACGCTGGGGTCGATCGCCTGATTGTGCGGAATGGTGCGCGGTTCGCCCAGCGGCAGGTACCAGCCGAGCATGGCCAGCCGCCGGCGCCATTCGCGCAGCCGCGCCGGCCGGGGCAGCAGTTCCAGCGGCCACCAGCCCAGGGTCAGCGAATTGTGCAGCGGCGCATCGGGATCGGGGCCGACATAGGGATGGGTGGCGGCGGCGGTGGCCTCGCCCAGTACCAGGTGGCGATAGAGCTCGGGATCGAGGCGCAGGCCATGGGCGCCGGCCTCGTCCGCCAGCCAGCGCAGCGCGATCTTGCCCAGACCGCTCTCGCTCTCGCGATAGCCGCCGCCGATATCGGTGTGGGTGCCGGCGAACCAGCGCTGCCGGCTGTCCTGCCCGGCGGCGCCGTGCCAGCGATAGGGCCGGAACATGCGCCGCCGCTCGTCGATCGCCAGCGCCTGGCGAAAGACCCGGATCGCCGGGTTGACCTGGGTGAAGGGCAGTTTCTGCAGGAACGAGGGAGACTGGCGCCCGAAATGCGGCTCGATCACCGAGGCGACGGTATCCCAGACCCCGACGAAATCGATCGTGACCCGGCGGCAATCGAAGGTGCGGCCAAAGTCCCACAGCTGATCGGCGTCCATCCCTTCGCGCGCCGCCTTGTAGGCACCCAGCGCGAATTCGGCGATGGCCAGCTGGGGCGGGGCGATCAGGCCGACCACGTGCAGCATCCCCGCCAGCGCGCGCACCGTATAGGCCCCCCGGCTGAAGCCGAACAGCATGATCCGGTCGCCCGGCTGCCAGGTTTCGGCGAGGAAGCGATAGGCGGCCAGGATCTGGTCGTTGAGGCCAAAGCCGAAGGCCATGCCCACCACCGACCAGAACTTCTGGCGCAGCTCGGTCATCGCCTCGGTGGCGCCGACGGTACCGATCCCGGGGTGGTAGTAGGCGACCTGATCGCCATCCTTCACCATCATCCGGAACAGCTTGAGGACATTGGAAATGTTGCCGTCGACCGAACTGGCGGTCCCGTCGCAGCAGACGATCACGGTCTTGGCCATCGCACCCCGTCCCCCAAGTGGATAGGGTTTGTTACGGTGCCGGATAGGAAATCGCCAGCACTTCCCATTCCTTTTCGCCGCCCGGCAGGCGCACCCGGCGCAAGTCGCCCACCGCCGCGCCGCGCAGGGCCCGGGCCAGCGGGGCGCTCCAGCCGATCCGGCCCGCCCCGGCATCCTGCTCGTCGTCGCCCACCAGGGTCAGCGTGCGGCGCGCATCGTCCTCGTCGGCGATCTCGACCGTGGCGCCGAACCAGGCCCGGCCGCGATCCTGCTGGCGGGCCGGATCGACCACCCGGCATTGCTTCATCCGCCGGGCCAGGTGGGCCAGCTCGCGGTCGATCTCGCGCATCCGCTTGCGGCCGTAGAGATAATCGCCGTTCTCGCTGCGATCGCCGTTGCCCGCCGCCCACGAGACGATCTCGACGATGGCCGGGCGCTCGCTGCCCAGCAGGTGATCGTAGCGCGCGCGCAGCGCGGCCATCCCCGCCGGGGTGATCGGCGGGCCATCGCCAGGCGGGCGGGAAGAGGGGGTGGGGGCAGGCGACATCACCCCATGCTAGCCGCGCCGCTGCCACCTGGCGAGGGGGCTATACTGGCCAAGCTGTTAACCATTTCCCGTTATGCGCTTGCAACCAAAGGGGTACAGCCTGCGCGTCATCGCCAGGCCAAGGCAGGTAGTGCTATGGCAATGCAGTGGTTCGGCAAGGCTGGGGAAGGGGTGGCGGACAACGCCAAGGGCAAGCGGCAGCCGCCCAGCGTTCGGCGCGTGTTGCTGTGGGCGGTGCTGATCACCAGCCTGCTCGGCGCGATCGAGTTTTTCGTGCCTCTGGAGGATCTTTGGCGCGGCGGCCGCAACCGGCTGACCCTGCGCCCGGCTGACCAGCAGGTGGCGGCGGTGGTGATCGACGACCGGACAATTGCCGCTTTCGGCACGCCCAATTATTCCGAGGCGCGTGACGCCGAACTGATCGAACACCTCGCAAGTCTGGGTGCACGACGGATCTTCTTCGACCGGGTGTTCTACAGCGAAACCGATCCGGCGGGGGTGGCCCGGCTCGAGCAGGTGCTGCGGCGCCACCCCGGGCTGGTCTACTTCGGAGAAATGCGGTTCGCCGATCCGCTTACCCGAAAGCTGTCACGGCGGTTGCCTGCGCCACGCTATCGCGGCCTGGTCCGGCTGGTTACGCTTAATGGCAAGGTCGCGCCGTTTGGGTTGTCTGCGGAACTACCCTATGTTGACATGGTCGAGGGGAAACCCGTGCCATCGATGTCGTCCGAGCTGTCGGGCGTTCGGGGGATGCCGGAGCGAACTTATCGCCCCGACTGGTCGATCAATGCCCGTTCGGTCCCCACCGCCAGCATGATCGATGTCGTTAACGGCGCAGGCGCGCGCGCTATGTTCCGCGGGCGCGATGTGGTTGTCGGGCCATCGTCGATGCAGATCAACGACATCCAGCACATCGCTGGGCAGGACTGGCTGCCAGGGATGTATTTCCACATCCTGGGCGCGCAGACGTTGCGCGAAGGCAAGCCGGTAAACTGGGGCTGGGTGCCGATCTATCTGGTCATGCTAGGCTTCAGTCTGGCGGTGGCGGTAACCCGTGGCCGCAAGCAGCTGGTGGCGATCTATGCCCTGGCTGTGTCGGTGATGCTGATCGGGCCCTTCGTGACCGACCGGCTGTTCATCACGGCCGACTTCCTGCCGGGCGTCACCCTGTTCGGTATCGTTGCCTACCGTCTGCGGGCCATCCGCGCGGTGCGCCATGCCGAGATCACCAATACCGGCACCCAGTTGCCCACCGTGCTCGCCCTCAACGACGACCCGGCAGTGCGACAGGCGCCGATCATCGCGCTGCGGATCCGGAATTTCTCCGCGATCTGCACCAGCTTTGCCGATCCGGTGGGCGATGAACTGATCTCGGCGGTGGTCCACCGCCTGACCATGCCCGGCAGCCGGCAGACCTTCTACCAGTCCGAGGCGACGCTGTTCTGGCTCGCGCCGCATGCCGACCGCGATACCCTGACCGCGCACATCGAGGGGCTGACGCGCCTGCTGCAGGCCCATTTCGTGGTCCGTGGCCGGCAGATCGACCTGCAGATCGCCATCGGCATCGAGACCCAGTTGAGCCGCCCGGTGGCGGCGCGGGTGTCGAGCGCGCTGTTCGCCGCCGATCATGCCCTGTTGCGCAACCGGGTGTGGGAATTCTTCAGCGATACCGACGACAAGGATGTCGAAAGCCAGGTCTCGCTGATTGCCGAACTGGAAGCCGCGATGGCCGCCGGCCATGTCTGGGTGGCCTATCAGCCGCAATATTCCCTGGCCGATCGCCGCCTGACCGGGTTCGAGGCGCTGGCCCGCTGGAACCATCCGGGCAAGGGGCCGATCGAGCCCGACCTGTTCATCACCGCCGCCGAATCGATGAACCGGATCGATGCGCTGACGCTGCACGTGCTGCGCCGGGCCTGCCTCGAATGCCGCAGCATGTTTGAGACCAACCCCGATATCACCGTTTCGATCAACGTTTCGACCCGGCTGCTGGCCAGCGGCGACTTCGTCGAGCGCGCGGTGGAGCTGGTCGACAAGCTCGAGGTGCCGCGCCACCGCATCACGCTCGAGATCACCGAAACCGCCGGCTTTACCGATCAGGCCGGCAGCCAGGCGATCATGGATTCGCTCACCACCCACGGCTTCAAGCTGGCCATCGACGATTACGGCATGGGCAATGCCACGCTGAACTACCTGCGCACCGTGCCCTGCGACGAGATCAAGATCGACCGCAGCTTCGTCACCAACCTGTGCGACGACAAGTCGAACCAGCTGCTGGTCAAGTCGACCATCGCCCTGGCCCACAAGATGGGGCGCGTGGTGGTGGCCGAGGGGGTGGAAGACCTGCGGACGATGCAGCTGCTGCGCAAATTCGGCTGCGATATCGGCCAGGGCTACTACCTCGGCCGGCCCATGCCGATTCGCGATGTCTTGCCACTGTCTGTGATGCGTGACGATCAGCGCCTTGATATGATTAGGTAAAATCCCATTGTAAAAGGTTAACAATCTGTTAAAACCCTTCTTGCCCTGGGCCAGTTTCCCGGGGTCTCGAGGGGTAAATGACATGTGGGCTTGGCTCAACGACACGTTCTTCGGCTGGTCGCGCTAAGCGCTGGCCGATAGACCCACTGGGCAATAACCAGTTACGGCCCCGGCGCAAGCTGGGGCCGTTTTCGTTCAGGCGCGCGGTTTTGCCGAGTCGGGATGGTGGCCTATGCAGCGCCGGCCCGCCCGCCGGTGCGAGCCGCCCGCTGCCGTAGCGTCATTCCGCAGCGCAGCAAAAACCGCTTGGCTTACGCTTACGGAAACGGCAGAACCCTCGGCGTTCCGGCCGCTGCGGCGGCTTTCCTCTCGTTGCCAGGAGATCCGCCATGACCCGAGCCGTCATTGCCGCCTATGCCCGTTCGCCGTTCCATTTCGCCAACAAGGGCGCGCTGGCCCGGGTGCGCCCGGATGACCTTGCCGCGCAGGTGATCGCCGCGCTGGTCGCGCGTTCCGGGCTTGATCCGGCGCTGATCGAGGACGTGGTGATGGGCTGTGCCATGCCCGAGGGTGAACAGGGCCTCAACGTCGCGCGGCTGGCCGGGCTGCTGGCCGGCCTGCCGATCACCACCGGCGGGATGACGGTCAACCGCTTCTGCGGTTCGGCGATGAGCGGGATTCACTATGCCGCCGGCCAGATCATGCTGGGGGCGGGCGAGGCCTTCCTCTGCACCGGGGTCGAATCGATGACCCGCGTGCCCAACGGCGGCTTCAACCCGATGCCCAACCCGGCGCTGGCCGCCAAGAGCGCGGCCTATGTCGGCATGGGCCAGACCGCCGAAAACGTCGCGAAGCAATACGGTGTGACCCGCGCCGAGCAGGAAGCGCTGGCGGTGGCCAGCCACGCCAAGGCCGCCGCCGCGCAGGCCGCCGGCAATTTCACCGCCGAGATCGTGCCGATCCAGACCAGGGACGGCGTGGTCGATGCCGATGGCTGCATCCGCCCGGGCACCAGCGCCGAAGGGCTGGCGGGCCTGAAGCCGGCCTTTGCCGCCGATGGCACCGTTACCGCCGGCACCTCCTCGCCGCTGACCGACGGGGCGACCGGGGTGCTGCTGACCAGCGACAGCTTTGCCGAGGCGCACGGCCTGCCGGTGCTGGCGCTGGTCCGCTCGGTGGCGATCTCGGGCTGCCTGCCCGAAACCATGGGGCTGGGGCCGATCGAATCGTCGCGCAAGGCCATGGCCCGCGCCGGGATCACAGTGGCCGACCTCGACGTGGTCGAGATCAACGAGGCCTTCGCCGCCCAGGCCATCCCCTGCATCCGCGAGCTGGGGCTGAAGGACGAGACCATCAATATCGACGGCGGCGCGCTGGCGATCGGTCACCCGCTGGGCGCCACTGGCGCGCGGCTGGTCGGCAAGGCGGCCAGCCTGCTGCAGCGCACCGGCGGCAAATATGCCCTGGCTACCCAGTGCATCGGCGGCGGGCAGGGCATCGCCACCGTGCTGGAGCGCGTGTGATGGCGGGCGAGGTCAACAAGGTCTGCGTCATCGGCGCAGGGGTGATGGGCGCGGGGATCGCCGCGCAGGTTGCCAATGCCGGGGTGCCGGTGCTGCTGCTCGATATCCTGCCCAAGGAAGGCAGCGATCGTAGCGCGGTGGCCAAGGGCGCCGTGGCCAAGATGCTCAAGACCGACCCGGCGCCGTTCATGTCGGCCAAGGCGGCAAAGCTGGTCGAATGCGGCAATATCGAGGATGATCTCCACCGCGTTGCCGAATGCGACTGGGTGGTCGAGGCCATCGTCGAAAAGCTCGAGATCAAGCAGAGCCTCTACGCCAGGCTGGAAGAGTTGCGCGCGCCCCATGCGGCGATCAGCTCGAACACCTCGACCATCCCGCTGCACAAGCTGGTCGAGGGGCGTTCCGAGGCGTTCCGCCAGCATTTCCTGATCACCCACTTCTTCAACCCGCCGCGCTACATGCGCCTGCTCGAACTGGCGCTGGGCGCGGATACCGACCCGGCGCTGGCGGCGCGGATCGGCGATTTCGCCGACCGCAAGCTGGGCAAGAGCGTGGTCCACACCCGCGACACTCCGGGCTTCATCGCCAACCGTATCGGCACCTATTGGCTTACCGTGGCAACCAATGCGGCTGCCGACCTGGGGCTGACGGTGGAGGAGGCCGACCAGGTTGGCGGGCGGCCGATGGGCGTGCCCAAGACCGGGATCTTCGGCCTGATCGATCTGGTCGGGCTGGACCTGATGCCGCTGCTGTCGGCCAGCCTTTCGGCCACGCTGCCGGCGGGGGATGCCTATTTCGCGGCGGTGCGGCCCAATCCGCTGGCCGACAAGATGATCGCCGAGGGCTTTACCGGGCGCAAGGGCAAGGGCGGCTTCTATCGCCTTGAAAAGCAGCCCGACGGGCGCCGCGCCAAGCTGGCGATCGACCTCGCCACCGGCCTCTACCGCCCGCAGATGAAGCCCGCGCCGCTGCCCGATGCGGCGGCGAAGGATCTGGCCGCGCTGGTCGCGCTGGACGGCAAGGAGGGCGCCTTTGCCCGCGCCGTGCTCTATCCGGTGCTGGCCTATGCCGCCGATCTGGCCGGGGTGATCGCCGACGATGTGGTGGCGATCGATGCGGCGATGAAGCTGGGCTACAACTGGAAATGGGGCCCGTTCGAGCTGATCGACCGCCTCGGGCCGGGCAAGCTGGCGGCGGCGCTGGCGGCTGACGGCCAGCCGGTGCCGGCGGTGCTGACCATGGCCGGCGAGCGGCCGTTCTACCGGCTTGAAGGCGGGCGGCGCGAGTTCCTGGGCCTCGATGGCGCCTACCATCCGGTGCAGCGGCCCGAGGGCGTGCTGCTGCTGGAAGACCTCAAGCGCACCGCCAGCCCGCTGCTGAAGAACGATTCCGCCGCGCTGTGGGATGTGGGCGATGGCGTGGCCGCCTTTGAGTTCACCACCAAGATGAACGCGCTCGACGAAGGGGTGATCACCCTGCTGCTCGAGGCGATCGAGCTGGTGAAGGCGAAGATGAAGGCCCTGGTGATCTACAACGAGGCCGACAACTTCTCGGCCGGGGCCAACCTCGGCTTCGTGATGTTCGGCATAGGCATGGGCGCCTGGGACAAGATCGAGGCGAGCATCGCCGGCGGGCAGAACGCCTACAAGGCGCTGAAATATGCGCCGTTCCCGGTGGTTTCGGCCCCCGCCGGCCTCGCGCTGGGCGGCGGCTGCGAGATCTGCCTGCATAGCTCGGCGGTGCAGGCCCATGCCGAAACCTACATCGGCCTCGTCGAAACCGGCGTGGGTGTGATCCCCGGCTGGGGCGGCTGCGGCGAAATGCTCGACCGCTTCCAGAAGAGCCCCCTGATGCCGCGCGGGCCGATGCCGGCGCTGATGAAGGCCTTCGAGCTGATCTCGACCGCGCAGGTGGCGAAGTCGGCGGCCAATGCCAAGGAACTGGGCTTCCTCAAGCCCACCGACGGCGTCACCATGAACCGCGACCGCCTGCTGGCCGATGCCAAGGCGCGGGCGCTGGCCATGGTGCCCGGCTATGTCGCGCCCGAACCGCCCACCTTCCGCCTGCCGGGCGAAGTGGCGCGGGTGGGCGTGGCCGATGCGCTGGAGGCCTTCCACGCCCGCGGCATGGCGACCGACTATGACATGGTGGTCGGCGGGCGCCTCGCCAATGTCCTCTCGGGCGGCGATACCGACGTGGTCGATATCGTTTCCGAGCAAGACCTGCTCGACCTCGAACGCGCCGCCTTCATGGAATGCCTGCGCGACGAACGGACCCAGGCGCGCATCCGGCACATGCTGGAGACGGGCAAGCCGCTGCGGAACTGAACTGCCGCAACGGCAGGGCAAGCAGGGGCGCCGGGGCGATGGCTCCGGCGCCCTTTCCTTTACCGCAGATCCGGCGGCGTTCCCTCGGCTGTCAGCAGGGCGACCGCCTCGGCCAGGGTCAGCACCTGCTGCTGGTCGCTGCCCAGGGTGCGGAGGGCAACCTTGCCCTCCTCGGCCTCGCGCTTGCCGACCACCAGCAGGTAGGGGACCTTTTGCAGCGAGTGTTCGCGCACCTTGAAGTTGATCTTCTCGTTGCGCAGGTCGGCGTTGACGCGGATGCCCGCTACCGCCAGTTCGGCCTCCACCGTGCGGGCATAGTCATCCGCATCCGAAACGATGGTTGCCACCACCGCCTGCACCGGGGCCAGCCAGGCCGGCAGCTTGCCGGCGTGGTGTTCGATCAGGATGCCGATGAAGCGTTCGAAAGTGCCCAGAATCGCGCGATGCAGCATCACCGGGCGATGGCGCTCGCCATCCTCGCCGACATAGCTGGCGTCGAGCCGCTCGGGGATCACCGTGTCGGTCTGCAGGGTGCCGCACTGCCAGGTCCGGCCGATCGCGTCGGTCAGGTGGAATTCCAGCTTCGGGGCATAGAAGGCGCCTTCACCGGGCAGTTCCTCCCAGCCGAATTCCGGCGTGGCGCGGCCGGTGGCGGCAACCGCATCGCGCAGGCTTGCCTCGGCCCAGTCCCACATCGCCTCGCTGCCGAAACGCTTTTCAGGGCGCAGCGCCAGCTTGATCGCATAGTCGGGGAAGCCAAGGTCGTTGTAGATGCTGTCGAGCAGGTCGCAGAAGGCGCGCACTTCGTCGACCAGCTGGTCCTGCCGGACGAAGATATGCGCGTCGTCCTGCGTGAACTGGCGCACCCGCATGATGCCGTGCAGCGCGCCGTGCGCCTCGTTGCGGTGGCAGCAGCCGAATTCGGCCATGCGCAGCGGCAGATCGCGATAGGACTTGATGCCCTGCTTGAAGATCAGCACGTGGGCCGGGCAGTTCATCGGCTTCAGCGCCATCCACTGCGCATCGTCCGAAACCAGCGGGCCTTCCTCCTCGGTGTTGGGCACCTCGTCGGGGATGACGAACATGTTCTCGCGGTATTTGCCCCAGTGGCCGGACTGTTCCCACTGGCGCGCGTCCATCACCTGCGGGGTTTTCACCTCGACATAGCCCGCCGCGTCGAGCCGGCGGCGCATATAGGCCTCCAGCGTGCGCCAGATGAGGTAGCCCTTGGGGTGCCAGAAAACCGAACCGTGTGCTTCGGACTGGAGGTGGAACAGGTCCATTTCCTGTCCCAGCTTGCGGTGGTCGCGCTTGGCGGCCTCCTCGAGGCGCGTCAGGTGCGCATCAAGCTGCTTCTTGTTGAGCCAGCCGGTGCCATAGATCCGCGTCAGCTGCTGGTTCTTCTGGTCGCCGCGCCAATAGGCCCCGGCCACCCGCATCAGCTTGAAGGCGGCGGGATCGAGCTTGCCGGTGCTGGGCAGGTGGGGCCCGCGGCACATGTCGAGCCAGTCATCGCCGCTCCAATAGACCGTCAGCTCCTCGCCCTCGGGCAGCTCGGCGGCCCATTCGGCCTTGAAGCTCTCGCCCTCGGCGGTCCACTTGTCGATCAGCGCCTGCCGGCTCCACACCTCGCGGCGCAGCGGCTTGTCGGCGCGGATGATCGCGCGCATCTGCTCCTCGATCGCGGGCAGGTCGTCCATGCTGAACGGATCGCGGCTCGCCGGCGCCAGCACGTCGTAGTAGAAGCCGTCGTCGGTGGCCGGGCCGAAGGTGATCTGCGTTCCCGGCCACAGCGCCTGCACCGCCTCGGCCAGTACGTGGGCGTAATCGTGCCGGGCCAGCTCCAGCGCCTCGGCCTCGTCGCGGGCGGTGACCAGGGCCACCGAGGCACCATCGGGCAGGGCGCGGGTCAGGTCGACCAGCTCGCCATTCACTTTCGCCGCGAGGGCGGCCTTGGCCAGGCCGGGGCCGATCGCTTCGGCCAGGGTCAGCGCAGTGGCGCCGGCGGGCAGGTCGCGGGCGGAACCATCGGGCAGGGCAATCTTGATCGTGGCAGACATGGTGTTTCTCTCAGGACTTGGCGCGTCTCGGCACTTTGCCAGAGGCCATGGCACATGCCGCGCCGCGCCGGAAGGGGGAGCGTCGCGAGATCAGGGGCAAATCCGGGAGATTGACGCCAGCCTCCCGGACGACCGGGCGGCGGCGGTGCGCGTCAGGCGCGCAGGCCGCCCAGCCCCCGGTCGCCCGGGGTAGTGGTGCTAGTCTGCGGCAGGGTGATGCGGCGCGGGGTCATGCGGGCGGCATTAGCAGCGAATTGTCACCAGGTCATCCCTTGCCCGCATCCGGACTGGCGCAGCCATTTGTAAAGTTCGCTTGACTGCGGCGGCGAATCATGTCAATTAACCTTTACATCTAGACAAGGACACATGCCATGAAGCCTTTCTCTCCGGTCATCATCTGGTCGCTGGCCTGGGCTGCGCTGCTGATCGGCCTGCCGCTGGTGGTCCGCTTCCTCGGCCTGGCCCCGGCCACCGCTGGCTCGATGACCCCGGTGCTGACCGTGCTGGCCGCGCTGCATCTTGGCTCGCTCGGTTCGCGCCGCTGCCTGCCGCGCCGGGGGCAGGGCTGATGCGGCCCCGCCACCCGGCCTTTCGCGCCTATCTGCGGCGGCTGGCGCTGGCTACCGCGCTCTACCTGGTGGCGATCTTCGCGGCGGTGCGGCTGCTGCATGGCCAGGCGGTGCCGGCGGCGCCCTCGGTGGCGGGGGTGGTCATTGCCCTGCTGCCGGGCATCGCGGTGCTGCTGATGCTGCTGGCGATCGGCCGGCTGTGGGTCGAGCTGGACGACGAATTCCTCCGCCTGCTCGAGATCCGCAAGGCGCTGGTCGCCACCGGCCTGACCCTCGCGGTCACCAGCGTCTGGGGCCTGCTCGAGATGCTGGTCTGGGTGCCTCGGCTGGAGGTGTTCTGGGTTTTTCCGCTGTGGTGTGCCGGGCTGGCGGTGGGGCAGGTGTTCAACCGGCTGACCCTGGGCACCGGGGGCTGCCCGTGACCAACCGCCTCAGGGTGCTGCGCGCCGAACGCAACTGGAGCCAGCAGGATCTGGCCGAGCGGCTGGGGGTTTCGCGCCAGTCGGTCAACGCGATCGAGACGGGCAAGTACGATCCGTCGCTGCCGCTGGCCTTCCGCATTGCCCGGCTGTTCGATCTGCCGATCGAAGGCGTGTTCAGCGCCGATTGAGGCCAAGGCGTGTCGGTTGTCACGAACCTGCGGTAATACCTTGTCCCATGGGCTTTACTTCGCCCGCGACATGCCCTCAAACAAGCTGTCCGTGACAAGGCAGGGGGGGGACGCAATCATGTCGGATCACGATCAGGTCAGTGCTTTCACCTTTGAAGGCACCTGGCGCGAATATGCGCCGATTGCCTTCACCAACCTGCTGCTGACGATCGTGACGCTGGGCATCTACCGCTTCTGGGCCACCGCGCGCAGCCGGCGCTACCTGTGGTCGCGCACCCGGTTCATCGACGACTATCTGGAGTGGGCCGGGACCGGGGGGGAGCTGTTCAAGGGCGCGCTGATCGCGGTGGTGGTCATTATCCTGCCGCTCTACGGGCTGAACATCCTCGCCCAGCATCTGATCCTGGCGGGGCATGCCGGGCTGGGCGGCCTGATCGGCTTCGCCGTGGCGATGTTGTTCTATGTGCTGATCGGCGTCGCGCTGTTCCGGGCGCTGCGGTATCGCCTTGCCCGCACCTACTGGCGCGGCATTCGCGGTGGCAGCGACAACCCGGGGCTGACCTACGGCTGGTCTTACGTGTGGAAGCACTTCGTCGGGCTGTTCGCGCTGGGGCTGATGATGCCCTGGGCGATGGTTTCGCTGTGGAACGAACGCTGGAACGCGATGAGCTTCGGCCCCTATGAGTTCTCCGCGCGTGGCCGGGTCGATGGGCTGATGGGGCGCTACATCATGTGCTATCTGGCGCCATTTGTCGGTATCGGCATGCTGGGGCTGGCGATGATCCCGGCGGTGATGGCGGGCAACGGGCGGATGGCTCCGGCGGCGGCGTTTACCGTGGTGCTGGGGGCGTTCGGGGTTTATTTCTTCGTCGGCCTGGTGGTGATGGCCTACTACGCCAAGTACTTTCGCCAGATGGTCGAGGGGATGAGCCTCGATACCCTCGAATTCGGCTTTTCGGCGCGGACGATGGACTGGATCAAGCTCTACCTCGGCGATGTCGCGCTGGTGGTGGTGACGCTGGGGGTGGGGGCGATCTTCATCAACTATCGCCACTGGAAGTTCTACGTCACCCACATGCACGCCTATGGCCATGTCGATGTCGACGCGCTGACCCAGTCGGCCACCGCCGCGCCCAGCCAGGGCGAGGGGCTGCTCGATGCCTTCGACATGGGCGCCTTCTGAGGGCCGCGGGATGAGCGCGGAAGTGGCCGCGGGCGAGCTGTTCGACGGCACCAGCGCCCGCCGCCACGCGGTGCAGGTTGCCGCCGCCGGGGCTGAGCTGCTGCTGGCCGGGCCCGAAGTGCCCGAGGAACGGATCGAGCCGGCGCGATTGGCCTTCATCGACGCCCCGCCGGGGGCGCTGGTCTATGGCCATGCCGACCGGCCGGGCTGGCGGCTGCGGCTGTTCACCCCGCTGCCGCCCGATGTGGCCGCGCTGCTGCCTGCCGCGGCGCGGTTCGGCGGGTGGATCGACCGGCTTGGCCTGGGCCGCGCGGCGCTGCTGGCCGGCCTTGCCAGCGCGGCGGTGGTGGCGCTGGTGATCAGCCTGCCCAGCTGGCTGGGGCCGCTGGTGCCGATGGGGGTGGAGCGCGAGATTGGCGACGGGCTGCTGGGCGACCTGCGCCAGCACAGCTGTTCCACCCCGGACAGCGAAGCCGCACTGACGGCGCTGGCCGCCGAACTCGATCCCGACCGGCCGCCGGTCAAGGTCCAGCTGGTGCGGATGGGGCTGGTCAATGCGGCGGCGGTGCCGGGCGGGCGGGTGCTGCTGTTCGATGGCCTGGTCCAGCAGGCCAAGTCGCCCGACGAGCTGGCCGGGGTGATCGGCCACGAGATCGGCCATGTCCGCAAGCGCCACGTGATGCAGGCGATGCTGCGCGAATTCGGCCTTTCGCTGGTGCTGCGTGGCAGCCAGACGCAACTGGCCGGCACGCTGGGGCAGGTTGCCGAGATGCGCTATTCACGCGGCGCCGAGGCCGAGGCGGATACCTTCGCGCGCGCGCGGATGGCGGCGGTGGACGTTTCCCCGGCCGACAGCGGCGCCTTCTTCGAACGGATGGCGGCCAAGGATCCGGCCCCGCGCAGCGGGCCGCTCAGCTGGTTTGCCAGCCACCCCGATCCCGAGCTGCGCGCCGGCGAATTCCGCGCCGCCGTCCAGCCCGGGCGCCACTATCGCCCGGCGCTGAGCGAAGCGCAGTTCGGCGCGATCCGCCAGGCCTGCCACGACGACAAGCGCAAGGACGAAGGGCTGAAGTGGTAGAGGTTACCTGAGATCCAGTGGCGGCAGCTCGGCATCGGCCAACCGCGCACCGATCAGCCCGGCCAGCGTCGGGGCGATCCGCCGCATGTCGATCTCGCCAAGGTCGCGCCCCCGGGCGATGCCCGGCCCGGCGATCAGCAGGGTCGAGCGCATCCGCGGATCATCGGGCAGATAGCCGTGGGTGCCGGGGTAGTGCGCCGGGGCCAGCAGCGGGGTATCCTTGCCGGCCCAGTCGGCGGCCATCACCCCGGGCGCGAGGCCGATCACGAAGGCGGCCTGCGGCTGGCCGCCCATCGCCTGCGCCGCCGCACCGTCAAGCACCCGGGCAATCCCGTTGGCGGGATCGGCGCGCAGCCTGTCGAGCACCGCGCCAACCCTGGCCTTCAGCGCCGGGTCGTCGCGCGCCACCAGCACGGCGATCGACCCGCCCATGTTCCACGCTGCCGCGTCCCAGCCGGTGATCTTGCCCCTGGCGTCGGTCTGCACCAGCCCGGCATCGGCCAGCGCGCGGGTCAGGCACAGCTGGCGGTCGACCTTGCCGAAACCATGGTCCGAGACCAGCGCCACCACCGCCTGCGGCCAGCGCGCCCGCTCGGCCGCCAGCACCCGGCCCAGCGCCGCGTCGATCCGCTCAAGCACCGCGCGGGCCTCGGGCGAATCCGGGCCGTGCTGGTGCTGGGCATCGTCGAAGGCGGTGAAATAGGTGGTCAGAAAGCGCGGGCCATGGCTGGCGATCAGGGCCTCGGCCAGCCGCCCGCGCGCCTCGTCGGCCTCGGGCGTCTCGTCGATCCCTGTCGGCACGGCAACGCTGGCCCGCGTTTCGAGGTCCCGGGTCAGCCCGGGGGTGGCCAGCACCCGGCCCAGCTTGGCATCGTCGGCGGTGCCGCTGCGCCAGATCTGCGGCAGGTTCCAGTCAACCCCCGCCACCCCGACGGTGACCGGCCACTGGACATTGCCGGTGGTAAGGCCGGCCCGCCGCGCCGCCTGCCACAGGGTATCGACCTTGATATCCTCGGCATACCAGTACCAGCCGCCCGAATTGGCCTGCAGCGGATCGAAGGTGGTGTTCGAGAGGATGCCGTGGCGGGCCGGGGCCGCGCCGGTGATCAGCGTGGTATGGCTGGGGTAGGTGATGGTTGGCAGCACCCCCACCACCCGGGCATGGGCGCCTTCGGCCAGCAGGCCGGTCAGCACCGGCAGGCGGGCCCCGCGCGCCTGCGCCTCCAGCACTTCGACCGGGCGCAGGCCGTCGATCGAAACCAGCAGCAGCGCCGGCGGCGCGGGCGGCGCCGGGGGTGGCGCGGCCAGCGCGGCGGGGGCGGCAATCAGGGCCAGAACCATGGCCAGCAGGCGCGGGATCGGGGGCATCGCAGGTCTCCTCGCCGGCAGCCTAGGCCCGCCGCGCGCCAAGGGCAATTACCGATGCGTCGGCCAGCGCAGGCTTAACCGTGGCTGGTTACCATGGCTGCGCGGTGCCGGGGGAGGGTCGTCGAACACCCACGGTGCCCAGGGTTCAGGCCACACAGGTGCGAGCCAATGTCCAACAAGCCATGGCAGGACCGGATGCGCATATTGGTGATCGACGACGAGCCCGCCCTGCGCGAGGCCTATGCGCGGGTCTTCCGCGAGGAAGATGCCGCGACCCCGGGTGCCGAGCTGGCCGCCGAACTGTTCGGGGCGAGCGATGCCACCCCGGAACCGGCACAGCATTTCGCGGTAACCTTTGCCGCCCAGGGCGAGGAGGGGATCGGCCAGGTCGAATCCGCGCTGCTGGACGGAACCCCGTTCAAGGTGGCCTTCATCGACGTGCGGATGCCCCCCGGGATCGACGGGCGCGAAACCGCGCGGCGGATCCGCGCCGCCGATCCCGATATCAACATCGTCATCGTTTCGGGCTATTCCGACCATTCGGTGCTCGATATCGCGCGGGTCGCCGGCCCGGCGGACAAGCTGTTCTACATCGCCAAGCCCTTCGCCCCGGAAGAGGTGCGCCACATGGCCCGCGCCCTGGCGGCGCGGTGGGATCATGATACCCAGCAGATCGGGCTGCTGCGTGAAAAGCTGGTCGAGCTGGCCGCCAGCGAGGCGCGCGCCCGCCAGATCGCCAGCCACGACGCCCTGACCGGGGCGCTGAACCGCAATGCCTTCCAGGAAGAGCTGACCCTGCGGCTGGAGCGCGAAGGCGCCGGCCTGATCCTCGCGCTGATCGACCTCGACCGGTTCAAGCTGGTCAACGACAGCTTTGGCCACGGCGCGGGCGACGAATTGCTGATGCGGGTGCACGATGCCCTGCTGCGCCAGGCCCCGCGTGATGCGGCGCTGGCGCGGCTGGGCGGCGACGAGTTCGGGGTGCTGTTCACCGCCGCCACGCTGGACGAGGGGCTCGATGCCTGCCGCCGGCTGGTCGAGGCGACCACCGGCACCTTCAGCGTCTATGGCCATTCGATCCAGATCAGCGCCTCGTGCGGGGTGGTCGATTGTGCCTCGCACCCGGGCCGCGATGCCACCGACCTGATGCGCTATGCCGACCTCGCACTGTTCGCCGCCAAACGCGGCGAGAGCGAGCCGGTGCGCCGCTTCGACCAGACGCTCGACGCCAGCCACCAGCTGCGCCAGCAGATCGAGGCCGGGCTGGGGCAGGCAATCGAGCTGGGCGAGCTGGCGCTGCACTATCAGCCGATCGTCGAGCGCGAGGGCCTGACGATCACCGGCTACGAAGCGCTGCTGCGCTGGACCAGCCGCGAGCATGGCCCGGTCAGCCCGGCGGTGTTCATCCCCATTGCCGAGGAAAGCGCGCTGATCCACGACCTGGGCGACTGGGTGGTGCGCCAGGCTTTTGCCGATGCCCGCGACTGGCCCGACAAGTTGGTCTCGATCAACTTTTCGCCGCGCCAGTTCAGCCGGCCGGACTTTGCCGCGCGGCTGGCCGCCCAGGCCGCGCGTTTCGGGATCGATCCGGCGCGGATCCAGATCGAGATCACCGAAACCGCCCTGTTCCAGAGCACCGACCATGCCCGCGAAGTGCTGGCCGAACTGCGCGACCAGGGCTTCAAGGTGGCGCTGGACGATTTCGGCACCGGCTATTCGACGATGTTCAACCTCAAGAATTTCGCGGTCGACTGCATCAAGGTCGATCGCAGCTTCGTCTCGGGAATCGGGCACGACAACCAGTCGACCGCGATCATCAACGCCATCGCCTACCTCGCCCGCGGGCTGGGGCTGACCATCGTTGCCGAAGGGGTGGAAAGCGAGGAACAATACCGGATGCTGCGGCTGGCCGGCTGCTCGCACATGCAGGGCTTCCTGTTCGGCAAGGCCGAACCGCCCGGCCACTTCGATTCGGTGCCGCTGGGCCGCCCAGCGTCATCCTCGGCGGCGTGAGCGCGAAGCGCGCCGCGCGGATCCGTCTGCCCGGCGGGATCCGGCTGTCGGGCCTGGGGCCCCGCCTGCTGGGCAATGTCATGGCCATCTGGCTGGCCGCCGCCGCCGCGATCTTCCTGTCGCTGACGGCCATGATCTGGAGCGGGTTCGGCCGGCTGGAAGATGCCGATATCCGCGCCGATGCGCAGCGCGCCGCCACCTGGCAGGAAGACCTGCGCGCCACCCATCTGGCCCATGTCCGCGACTGGGCCATCTCCGACATGATGTACCGCTATCTGGCGGACTTCGATCCGCATTTCCCGGTCGCCTATCTCAACCCCGACGCCTTCCGCAACGCCCAGACCGACGGCATGGCTTTCGTCCGCTTCAGCGGCGAATCGCGGGCCTATTTCTATGACATTCCCGCCAGCCGCTTCCGCCCCGATCTGGCCCGGGCGATGTTGCCGATCGTGGCCAACCCGGCGGTGCGGCAGGCCATGGCGCGCCGCGCCGAGGTGAACCAGTTCATCCGCTTCAACCACCGGCTTTACCTGCTGGCGATGACCCCGGTCCTGTCGACCCGCCCCAGCGACCAGCCGCAGGGCTATCTGGTGTTCCTGCGCTATGTCGATCCGGCGGCGCTGTCGGGTGCGCTGCAGCTGCCGGCGCGCTTCGATTTCGCTGCGCCGGGCAAGACGATGACCGTGGTCAAGCACGATCGGACCGTCACCGTCGGGACCCCGGTGCTGGGTGGCTGCGGCGGGCCGCTGGCGACGCTGGTCTTCGAGGCGCCGCGCACCATGATGAATGCGGGCAAACGGCTGCGCGACGTGATGCTGGTCGCCACCCTGGCCCAGCTGGCGGCGCTGCTGCTGGTGCTGAAGCAGCGGATCGACGTGCTGGTGCTCGATCCGGTGCGGGGGCTGCACCGGCAGGTGGCGCGGATTCGCGCCCGGGGCGAGGCCGAACTGCTGCCCGACCCGGTGCGCGACGACGAACTGGGCGCGCTGCAGGGCGAGTTCAACACCCTGACCCGCGAACTTGCCCGGCTGCGCGACCGGATCGCGGCGCAAAGCTTTGCCCTGGGCCGGCACCAGAGCTCGGCCGGACTGATCCACAATGTCCGTAACAGCCTCTCGCCGGTCCATGTGATTCTCTCGACGCTTGAGCGCCACCTGGCCCGGCCGGTACCGGCCGAGGCCGAACGCGCGCTGGCCGAGCTGGCCGATCCCGCCACCCCGCCCGAGCGGCGGGCGCGGCTTGCCGCCTATCTCGGGGCGGTGCACGATGGCTTCGGCGCGGCGCAGCAGCGTGCCCGCGAGGAAGCCGAGGCGGCCGACCGCCACCTTGCCGCCGCGCTTGACGCGATCCGCGAAGGGCAGGCCGACCCCAGCGCGGTCAACCAGCGTGAACATTGCGAGCTGGCCCCGCTGCTCGACCGGGCGGCGCTGGCCGGACGCTTTGTCCGCGACGCGGCGATCACCGTCAGCCTTGATTGCCCGGCCGCGCTGGCCGCGCGCGGCAACCGGGTGCTGCTGGGGCAGGTGTTCGAAAACCTGGTGACCAATGCCGCCGAGGCGATCATCGCCCGTGGCGGGGCCGGGCAGATCACGATCCGCGCCACCGAGGCCGAAGACCGGGTGGTGATTGAACTGACCGACGATGGCGAGGGTTTTCCCGAGGACCGCGCGCCGCGCCTGTTCGAGCGCGGCTTCTCCACCCGCAGCGGCAAACTCGGCGGGCTGGGGCTGCACTGGTGCGCCAATACCATCGGGGCGATGGGCGGATCGATTGCGCTGACCAGCCCGGGCGCGGGGCAGGGGGCCACGGCGACCATCATCCTTGAACGTTTCAGCCAGGCGCGAAGGGCGGCCTGACCACCACCCGGCAAGTCAATCAGCCGGGCAGGGTGGCGCGATAGCGGCCGATCCGGCGGGCGGCTTCGGCCAGCCGTTCGGGCGTGCCAAGAAACCCGATGCGGACCAGATGCGCGGCCTCTTCCCCGAAGCCGAAACCGGGGATGATCGCCACCCCTTCGCTTTCCAGCAGCCCGCGCGCAAAGGCCTCGCCATCCAGCCCGGTCTCGCTGACATCGACCAGCAGGAACATGCCGCCCGCAGGCGCGGCAAAGGGCAGCCCGGCCTCGGCCCGCAGCGCAGCGACCAGCGCGTCGCGCCGTTCGTGAAACCGCGCGGTGACCGTGGGCGGGATGGTCGGATCGTTCAGCGCGGCGGCGGCGGCGTCCTGCACGAACTGGCTGATCCCGAAATAGAGCGCCTGCCCCAGCAGGGCGACCGCCGCGATCAGCGGGCGCGGACCGATCGTCCAGCCGATGCGGAAGCCCGTCATCGCGTGGCTTTTCGACAGCGAGTTGACCACCACCACCCGGCCTTCGCCCGGCGCGCGCATCAGCGCCGAGGCGTGCGGCCCATCGTAGCAGAGCGACCAGTAGACCTCGTCCGAGATCAGCCAGATCCCCTGCGCCTCGGCCATGGCGACCAGCGCGGCCATGGTGTCGGCAGGGAACACCGCGCCCGACGGATTGCCGGGGGAATTGATTAGCAGCGCCCGGGTGCGCGGAGTGATTGCCTTGGCAATCGCCACCAGATCGGGCTGATAGCCGCGCGCCTGATCGAGCGGCACGCTGACCATCCGCGCGCCGCCGGCGGCAACGCAGGCGGGATAGGTGGTGTAGTGCGGGGTCAGCACGATCACCTCGTCGCCCGGGCCCGCGACCACCTGCAGCACCGCATAGAGCGCGCCCTGGGCCCCGGCACACACCATCACCTCGTCGGGCGCCACGGCCACGCCGTAAAGGCCGCTGGCGTGGGCAGCGATGGCCTGGCGCAGCCCATCCTCGCCGGCCAGCGGCGAATAGTGGGTGCGCCCGGCCTCCAGCGCAGCCTCCAGCGCGGCGCGGACCTGCGGGGCCACGTCCATGTCCGGGTCGCCGACGCCGAGGTGGATGATGTCGCGCCCCTGGGCCATCAGTTCATCGGCGCGCGCGCCCAGTTCCCAGGCCGAGGCCGCGCGCCCGCCGATCCGGCCGACCATCGGGGCGAAGCGATAGCCCGCCGGATCAGACATTGGCGTCGATCGGCCCCGTGGCGCTGCCCGAGACGAATTGGCGGACGAAGGGATTGTCGGTGGTATCAAGCTCGCCCACCGGGCCGCGCCAGACGATCTTGCCCTTGTGCAGCATGGCGATCTCGTCGGCGATGGTCCGCGCCGAATGGAGGTCGTGGGTGATCGAGACAGCGGTGCAGCCCAGCCCCGTCACCCGCTCGCGGATCAGTTCGTTGATCGCCCCCGAGGTGATCGGGTCGAGGCCAGTCGTGGGCTCGTCGAAGAACAGCAGGTCGGGCTGGCCGACGATGGCACGGGCGAGGCCCACGCGCTTCTGCATCCCGCCTGACAGTTCGCCGGGGTAAAGGTCTGCCACCTGTGGCCCCAGCCGGACCAGCGCCAGCGCCTCCACCGCGCGGGCGCGGGCCTCGGCCTTGCTGACGCCATCGGCATTGGTCAGGCGAAAGCCGACGTTTTCCCAGACCTTCAG
>JAFECL010000034.1:0-11250 GCA_018242165.1 Pseudomonadota bacterium | reverse complement strand
TCGGGCTGCAACAGCCCCAGCGCCAGCTTGATCGTCACCGACTTGCCCTGGCCCGAACCGCCGATCAGCACCAGGCTGCGTCCGCGCGCGACATCAAGGTCCATCGCATCGAGCACCGGTGGGCCGGAAAAGCGCTTCGAAACCTGGCGCCAGACGAGTTTGGCCATCTCGCTCATAGGTGGGCGAACAGCGAGGTGAGGAGGTAGTCGGCGGCGAGGATCAGGATCGCCGCGGTCACCACCGCCTGGGTGGTGGCCCGGCCCACGCCGCGCGCGCCGCCGCTGGCGGTGAAGCCATGGTAGCAGCCCATCAACGCGACGATGAAGCCGAACGCCCCGGCCTTGATCAGCCCGCTCTCGACATCCCAGCGGGTCAGGAAATCGACCGTGTTGGTGACATAGATGCGCGGGGCGATGTCGAGCAGGCTCTTGCCCACCTGCATGCCGCCCATGATCCCGATCAGGTCTGCCACCATCGCCAGCAAGGGCAGGCTGAGCGTTACCGCGATCAGCCGCGGGGCGACCAGATAGCGCATCGGATCGGTCGAGAGGGTGACGAGCGCGTCGACCTGTTCGGTCGCGCGCATCGCGCCCAGTTCGCTGGCAATCGCGGCGGCAACACGGCCCGCCAGCATCAGCGCGGCCAGCACCGGCCCCAGCTCGCGGGTGATGCCCAGCGCGACGATCTGCGGCAGCACGGTTTCGGCATTGAAGCGGTCGCCGCCCGAATAGATGTTCAGCGCCAGCGCCGCGCCGGTGAACCACGCCGTCAGCCCGACAACCGGCAGCGAGAGGAAGCCCACCGCCCAGAACTGGCGGAGGATCTGCGCCGGATACCAGCGCGGGGTCAGCGCGGCGCGGGTGGCGCGGCCGGCAAAGACCGCCACGGTGCCCACCCCGGCGCAGGCCGACAGCACGGCCCGGCCCAGTGCGGCCAGCGGCGAAAGCAGCGGGGGAACCGGTGCAGCCATGCCCGGATCAGTAGGTGGGCACGGCGGCCGTGGCCGGGTTGGGGGTGGCCGCAGGCACCGGTGCCGCGGAGCTGGCGGCCGGGGCCGCGCCACCCTGCGGGCGGATGAACTGGCCGATCAGCCCGAACAGGTCGACCGCCCCTTGGGTATTGGTGATCTCGCTGCCGGCCTTGAGGTTATCCGCCGCTCCGCCCGGGCTGATCGCCACGTGGGCCCCGCCCAGCAGGCCATCGCTGGTGATCTTGGCGGTGGAATCGCTGGGCACGGCGACGTCGCTGTTCAGTGCCAGCTCGGTCACCGCCATGAAGGTCTTGGGGTCGATCGCGATCTTCGCGACCTGCCCGATCTTGACCCCCGAAATGGTGATCTTGGCCCCGGCCTGCAGCGCCCCGGCATCGCCGAACCGTGCGGTGACCTTGTACTGGCCGTGGCTGCCGCCACCACCGGTTACCCCCATGGTCCAGCCCATGAAGCCTAGCGCCAGCGCCAGCACGCCCGCGCCCAGCACGGTTTCGCCCCATTGGTTGCGCCCGGATTGCCCGCTCATCGTCTCAGCCCCTACTTCTTGTGAAGGATTTCGCCGCCGGTATCGCGCTGCAGCTGCTGGGTCAGAACGTCCACCTTGCCGCCGGCATTGTCGATGGTCGAGACGAAATCCTGCTGCTGGGTGATCGCCAGCCACACGCCTTTGACCTGCACGTCGATCACCTTCCACCCTTGGCCGGTGTTCTGCACGCGCCACAGGATCGGGGTCGGCTGGGTGCGCGGGCCGGCCATCATGGTGGTGACCAGCGCATCGCCCGGGCGCACCAGCTGCGAGCCCGAGACGGTGACCTTTTCGCCGTGATAGTCGTCGATCCGCTTCATGTAGACCCCTTCGGCATAGGTGCGGAAGGCGGCGGCAAAGCGGGCGTACTGATCGGGCGTGGCGCTGCGCGCATACTTGCCCAGCACGAAGCGGGTGACGCGCGGCACGTCGATCAGATCGTTGATCAGGGGGCGGAAGGCGGCGGCCTTGGCGGCCTTCGACAGGCCCTTGTTGTTCAACACCCCCAGCACCTTGACCGCGCCGTTCTGGACGAAGGCTTCGGCCCCGGCATCGCGGGCGCGGGCGGCCTGGGCCACGGCAGGGGCAGGGGCCAGCAGCGCGGGCGCGGCCAGCGCGGCGGCGGCAAGCAGGGCGGGGCGGATCAGCGGCTTCATCACTTGGGCGGCTCCACGGATGCGGGGGCGGGGGAGGAAACGGGGGCGAGGGTGGCCGATGCCGGCGTATCGGCGGACGGCGGAGTGGCAGGGGCCGGATCGGCCGGCGCGGGATCGGCGCCATAGTCGGCCAGCACCTCGGCCTCGCCGCGCGCCTGGCGCACCAGCGCAGCGCGGTGCTGGGCATAGCCGGCCCGGGCGAAGGCATAGGGATCGGCGGCCTCTTCGGCGGCCTGCAGCGCCGGATCGAGCCGGACGCGCAGATCGGTGATCACCAGCCCGACGCGCACCGCGCCCTGGGTGGTGGTAAGATGCATGTAGGTCAGCGCCACCGGATCGCCGAAATTGTCGACCGCGAGGCCCAGCGTATCGCGCAGGTCCGAGGGGCCGAAGAAGGGCAGCACCACATAGGGCCCCGGCTTCACCCCCCAGCGGCCCAGCGTCTGGCCGAAATCGGCGACGTGGCCCGGGGTGCCGGCGGCGGCGGCGGCATCGAACAGCCCGCCGAGGCCGATGGTCGAATTGTAGCCGAACCGCGTAACGGTCTTCAGCAGGTTGCCGAAATGCAGCTGCAGCAGATCGTTGATCGCGGTTACCGGTTCGGCGAGGTTGGCGATGGCGAGGCTGATGTGATCGCGCGCCACGCCGGGCACCACGCCCTTGTAGACCTGCATCACCGGCTTCATCGTCACCTTGTCGACCGCGTGGTTGAACTTATCGACCTTGCGGTTGAACTTTTCCCATGGGTCGCGGATCGATGCACCCGTGGCGTCCGCGGCGGGCTGGGTGGAGACCGGCGCGGTGGTAGTCTGGGCGGCGGCGGGCGCCATCGCAGGCTCTGTCGCGGGGGCGGCCGCTGGCGCGGCAGCGCTGGCCACCGGCGGCGTGGCGGGCGGCAGTGCCGGGGATTGGGCGAGGGGGGGCGCTTCCTGCAACGCCAGCGCCAGCAGCAACATCACTTTTGCTAGTCTCCCCTGCGGGCCGGGCCCCGTGATTTCGGGCGGTTAGGACGTTTCGCCCGGCTTGTGAAGCCCCAGCAGGGCAGGGTTGAACCCCGGCTGAACGGCCTTGCTTGCGGCCGGGGCTTGCGGCAACGCAGCCGGCATGAGCACCCTGCGCGCGCTTGCCCCGCTGTTCCTTGTCCAGTTCGCCTGCTGGACCGGCATGTTCCTGCTGTGGATCGGGGCCTATCCGGTGATCACCCTGGCGATCATGCCGGGCACGCCGGGGGATCCGGCGGCGCTGCGCCGGGGGCTGCTGGTGCTGTCGGCTTGCTTTGCCTGGTACGCGCTGCTGGCCGCCTGCCTGGCCTTCCTGATCCCGCGCCTGCTGGCCCGCGTGCCGGCCCCGGTGCTGCTGGGGCTGGCGGCGCTGGTCGGCGCCGGGGGGCTGGCCTCGCTGGGGTGGATCGCCGATCCGTGGCTGCTGCCGGCCAGCTTCACCGCGCTGGCGGTGGGCTGGTGCGCGCTGGCCAACCTGCCCTATACGCTGGCGGCGCGGCTGGTCGGCGGGGCGCAGATCGACCACGCCTTCCGCATCTTCGCCTTTTCCAGCATCCTGCCGCAGCTGGCGGTCAGCGCCGCGCTGCTGTTCGTGATCGGCGAGATCGACGCCCAAACCGCCCGGCTGATCCTGCGCGCCGCGGGGGCGGCGATGGGGCTGGGCGGGCTGCTGGCGCTGGCGCTGCGCCATCGGCTTGATCCTGCGACCAATTGAGACAGGGCAGTCCCCCGCCGGGTGGCCCTTGGGGCTGGCCTGGCCGATAAAAAACTCATAAAGCCCGGGTCGTCGCGGCGCATGGCGGGGCTTTGCCTGGCCAGGGCGGCGCAATTCATCCTGCGTTCAAACTCGCGCCCGCAGGGCCGGGGTTCGATCCGGGGTCATCGTTTTGGGAGCTTGTCCATGTCGTTCAATTCGCGCAGCCGCCTTCGGGCCCGTCTGACCCGTACCCTGCTGGCTGCGCCCTTGCTGGCCGCACCGGGGCTGGCCATGGCCGATTGCGTCGCGGATTCGACCGGCAACAACGTCACCTGCTCGGGCACCACTTCGGCGGCCTACACCAATCTCAATTCGGGCATCAACGTCACGGTCGCCTCGGGCACGACGCTGACCGCGCCGCTGCTGATGGGCACCAATGGCACCCTCGCCAATGCCGGCACCATCACCAGCGCCTCGGCGATCGCCACCGTCCAGTATGGCAACAACGCCACCGTCAACAACACCGGCACGCTGACCACCACCGGCACCGGCACCACGGCCTTTGCGCTGGTGGTCGGCAGCAACAGCACCGTCACCAATGCCGGCACGATGAGCGCCCCCAGCGGCACCACCGTGGCCCAGCTGGGCGCCGGCAGCACCTTCACCAACAGCGCCTCGGCCCCGGTGGCGCTGGTTGGCAACGTGGTGATGCAGTGGGACAATACCGGCACCACCGCCACCTTCACCAACAACAACCTGACCTACGGCTTCATCGGCAACCTCCAGACCCAGGGGACCAGCACGGTGGTCAATTCGGGCCTGTGGACCGGGTCCTACAGCCAGACCTACGGCGCCGGAACCGCCACCTTCACCAACAACACCGGGGCCGTGTTCACCGGCAACCTGTCGATCAGCGACCGCGGCATCGTGCTGAACAAGGGGACGATGAGCGTGCTGGGGGCCAGCGGCGTCGGCCTGACCTCGGCATCCGCCACGCCTTCCACCTTCACCAACAGCGGCACGCTAACCGTCGGCACGGGGTCGGCGGCGGGCCGGCTGGTGGTCAATGGCGCCTTCGTGCAGACGGCGGGCAGCACGCTGAACCTCGCGATCCTGCCGGCCGGCACGGCCAGCATCGCCCCTGGCACCAATTTCAGCCAGGTCTATGCCAGCGGCGCCGGCGGCACGGCCAGCCTGGCCGGCACGGTTGCGCTCAGCATCACCCCCGGCTTCTATCCCACCGGCTCGGTCTACCAGCTGGTGCTGGCCGACAAGGGCGTGACCGGCAGCGTGACGCTGACCGGCAACAGCCTGCCCTTCCTGACCTTCGTGCCGCTGGGCATCGTCACCACCTCGGGCACCCAGCAGGCCTATGCGGTGCAGGTCCAGCGCACCACCACCTATGCCGGGGCGCTGGCCGCCGGCACCCTGGCCGGCACGATCACCGCCACCCCCAACCAGCTGGCCATCGCCGGGGCGCTGCAGCCGCTGGCTACCTCGGCCAACAGCGCGCCGGGCGGCAATGCCGCCGCGCTGGTCGGCGCGATCGACGTGCTGTCGCTGGCCCAGGCGCAGACCTTCCTCGAAGGGGTCTCGCCCGCCGGCTACCTCAGCTATGCCACCGCGCTGCGCGATCAGGCCAACACGCTGACCCGCCAGGTGGCGCTGCGCATCGCCGATCACAACAGCGATCGCACCCAGGACGGGTTCTGGGGCAGCCTGGTCGGCCAGTTCCAGTTCGGCGCGACGCCGGCCCTGCAGACCAAGTCGCGGCTGTTCGGCTTCAACATCGGCTACGATATCTCCAGCCCGAAATTCGTCGTCGGCGGGGTGTTCCACGCCTCGTGGGATTCGCAGAGCCTTGGCGCCGGGACGATGAGCGGCACCAACAGCGCCTTCGCGCTCGAGGGCTATGGCGCCTACAAGATGGGCCCGCTGCGCGCCGCGCTGCAGGCGGGCTATGTCTTCGGCCATCTGGGCGCGACCAAGACCTTCAGCCTTGGTTCCACCGCCGTCACCGCCAAGGGCGCGGCCGGCGAGCATCTGCTCAAGGCCACCGGCACCGTGGGCTTCGAACTCAAGGCCGACAGCCTCAGCCTCGAACCCTTCGTCGGGGTGGACTATGTCAACGGCAAGATCAACGGCTTCACCGAAACCGGCCCGAACGCCGCCGCGCTGACCGTCGCGCCGATCGGCGCCACCCGCACCGACCTGATCGCCGGCTACAGCCTGACCACCAACAAGGGGCTGTGGCGCCCCTATGTCCGCACCCAGTACCGCGCGCAGACCGGCAATGGCCCGTCCAACACCGTTTCGGCCTATTTCAACGGGGATAGCACCACCAGCTTCACCGTTGCCGGCTATGGCCAGTCGCGCCACGAGATCAACACCGACATGGGGCTGAACTACGTCCTCGAAGATCAGGGCGGGTTCTTCCTGGGCTATCAGGGCACCTCGCGCGGCGGCCGCAACTCGCACGGCATCACCATCGGCGCGCGGATCGAGTTCGAATAGGCGCTGGGCTAAGCGGCGGGCGCGGACCTGTTCCACAGCGGTGGGTAATGGCCGGAACTGAGGTTCTGGCGGGGAGGCTGGTTGTTCTGGTTATGGCAACATTTCTGCCATAGAATGCCCATTGCGTGGCCGATGGGCTTGATGCGGGATACATTGCGTCCGGGGAGGCATTAAGCATAAGGTTATGCGATGAAAGCTTCCAAATTCACACTAGGACTGATTGGGGCAAGTCTTTTGTCCCTGTGGCCACTATCATTCTTATTCATGGTGGAGTGTCAGTTGCATGGGCGCCAAGATAAGGTGAATGCTTGCTTTGCCCATGCTGAGCGCTCGCAGCATATGTATTTTTTCGTGCTGGTTACGGCGTTTTTGACATCCCTTGTGCTTCAATCATTGCGTAGCAGGTGGACACCAGCAGCACTGCTACTGCTTGCGCTCGCTCCCACCGCATCAATCTTCCTAATGTAATGGGAATATCCCGAAGTCTGCTTCCCCCAACAAGGTCGCCATTACGGCCCTAGGTCCAGCATCCCGATAGCCACCCCGGCCTCACCCCGGCGCACACCACCCGCTCACCCGAACCGCTTTCGCAGTTCCGCCTTCTGCACCTTGCCCATCGCGTTGCGCGGCAGGTCGGGCACGAGGTGCACCGCGCGGGGGTGTTTGAAGCGGGCCAGTTGCGGGGTGATCGCGGCCATGACCGCGTCGCCGGTGAGGTCGGCGCCGGGGCGGGGCACTACCACCGCCACGACGCTCTCGCCGAAATCGGGGTGCGGCACGCCGATAACCGCGCTTTCCAGCACCCCGGGCACCGCGTCGATCGCCTCTTCGATTTCCTTGGGATAGATGTTGAAACCCCCGGCGATGATCAGGTCTTTCGCCCGGCCGACAATCGCCACCCGGCCTGCGGCGTCGATCGTCGCCATATCGCCGGTGATGAACCAGCCATCCTCAGTAAAGGCCTCGGCGCTCTGCTGCGGCAGCTGCCAATAGCCGGGGATGACGTTCGGCCCGCGAATCTCCAGCACCCCCACCGCGCCGCTGCCCGGTGCCGCAAGGGCGCCATCGTCGGCCCGCAGCCGCACCGCCACGTCGGGCAGGGCAAAGCCCACGGTGCCCGCCACCCGCTCGCCCTCATAGGGGTTCGAGGTGATCATCCCCGCCTCGGTCATCCCATAGCGTTCGAGAATTCGCTGGCCGGTGCGCCCCTCGAATTCGCGGTGGGTTTCGGCCAGCAGCGGGGCAGAGCCCGAGATGAACAGCCGCATGGTGCCGCAATCGCCGCGCCCGAACGCCGGGTCGCCCAGCAGGCGGGTGTAATGGGTCGGCACCCCCATCAGCACCGTCGCCTCGCCCAGCCGCGCCCGGGTGCGGGCGACATCGAAGCCATGCTCGAACAGGATCGTCGCCCCCGACAGCAGCGCGCAATGCAGCGCGACGAACAGCCCGTGGACATGGAAGATCGGCAGCACGTGCAGCAGCCGGTCATCCGGGGAAAAGCGCCACAGGTCGATCAGCGTGGCGGCATTGCTCAGCAGGTTGCCCTGGGTGATCATCGCCCCCTTGGATCGCCCGGTGGTGCCGCTGGTATAGCAGATCGCCGCCAGATCATCGCGGCCGCGCGGGGTGATCGTGTCCAGCGGCTCGCCGCCCAGCGCCTCGGCCCACAGGCCGGCGCCGGGGTCCACCCCCATTGCCGCGCTGGCCGGCCACAGCGCCGCGCGCTCGGGCGCGTGGACAAACAGTGCCGGCTGGGCATCCCCCAGGAAAAAGCCGACCTCGACATCGGTATAGGCGGTGTTCAGCGGCACGAAGACCGCGCCGAGCTGCTGGCAGGCGAGGTACAGCGCCACCGCGCCGACCGATTTCTCCACCTGCACCACCACCCGCTCGCCCGCACCCACCCCGCGTGCCGCCAGCGCCCCGGCGAAGCGCCCGGTCAGCGCCCGCAGCCCGGCATAGCTCAGCGCCTCGCCCCGGTCAGGCAGCAGGGCAGGGGCAGCCCCGCGCGCCTCGGCCACCAGGGCAAAGGCGGCGAACAGGCTGGGCTGGGCGGCAAGCGCGGGCAGGGCAGGGGTGCTGGTCACGCCCCTTCCATAGCGCCCCGGGCCCCGCCGGCAACGGCGCAGTGCGCTATTTCCAGGCGCAGACCTTGGCCCGGGCGTTGACCCAGCAGGCCCCCTCGCGCTTGAAATCCTCACCCAGGAAGGCCTGGGCGTGGGTCGACTTGGGGCCCGCGTTCCAATTGACGCTGGCAAAGCGCTTGCCGATATCGACCTGCGCGAAATAGCCCATCACGTCGTGCTTGTCCGGCAAGCGCTCCGCTATCTGGAATGAACCCTTGCCGAAGAACGAGCCATCGGCCATCGGATAATAGATGCACGGGCCATTGATATAGGTCTTGCCATCCACCACCAGCAGGCAGCGGCGGATCGGCACCCCCTTGGCTTCGTCGGCCCGGGCCGGGGCGGCGGGCAGGGCGCAGAGCATCAGGGCCAGGGCAGCGCCGGCGGCGCGATACAGGCGGATCATCGGCATTACCTCAGGCTCAATCGGGCGCGTCGCAGGCTTTGCCCAGCGCGGTGCGGGCAGGCTTGTTGCAATAGGCGGTGAACCACGCGTCGGTGGCATCGTCGTGCTGCTCTACCACTGCCCAGCGCCCGTCGTTGTTCTTGTGCAGGATCGACTGCACCGAACAGCAATCGGGCACCACCGACAGAGCATTGTCGATCTCGTCCGCGTTCTTGCCGTGCAGGTAGGCGAAGCGCGGCGTATCCAGCCAGCGGAGCTTCCCGCCGCCCTTACGCTGCGCATTGGCGGTCACGAAGGCCCAGCCCTCCGCGACGCTCAGCCGCCTGACCACGAATTCCACGGGCGCGCCCAGGTCGTGCTCGGCCGCCGGGCGCATCGCATCCATGATCGCCTTGCGTTCGGCCGGGCTGACCTTGGCCTGGTCGGCGGGGGCGGCAAGGCCGGCGGTGGCGGTCAGCGCCAGGGCTCCGGCCAGCAGGCCCAGGATCATGCCCTTCCGCATTGCTTTCCTCCCGGTTTTGCCCGGGATGGCCGAGGCGGCCACCGCGGTGCCGCCCTTGTCACGGCGCTACGAGTGTGCGCCTCGCGTCATCCGGGGTCAAGCCCACGGCCGCCGTGCAGGTGGTGGCGCAGGCCGAGCGATTCGGCGGGCCGCAGGACAGCTGTTTTCGTTGAAGGGCCGGGGGGTGCGCGCTCCATTTCGCTTTACCGGGGATGTTGATCCTTTGCTTGCCGGCGGCATGGTGGCAGCATTCCTATGTACTTCCCCCGCTTGACCCCACCCCCAAACACGCCTAAGGGCGCGCGGTTCCGGTTTCGGGTCTGGCCCGGGGCGGAGGTATTTTGAGCTGAACATTGGCGGTGCGGGCGGGGGCAACCTTCGTTTTATCCGGCAAAGTAACCCGGTGCCGTTGCGGCAGGGGTGGAGGGATTTCGGCTCGCGACTCATGGGGCTTTGGCCCCGCTGGCAATCTTCGTGCGCGCTGCGCCCGATCTTTGCGCGGCATGTCGCGATCTTCTCTCCTTCCTCTTCTGGTGCGTGGCATCTTCTGACGAAGGTGAAGTTTTCACATGCCCACGATCAACCAGCTGGTCCGCAAGGGCCGCGAGCCCCAGAAGGCGAAGAGCAAGGTGCCCGCCATGGAGCAGAACCCGCAGAAGCGCGGCGTCTGCACCCGCGTGTACACCACCACCCCGAAGAAGCCGAACTCGGCGCTGCGCAAGGTGGCCAAGATCCGCCTGACCAACCAGCGCGAAGTCATTTCGTACATTCCGGGTGAAGGCCACAACCTGCAGGAGCACTCCGTGGTGCTGATCCGCGGCGGCCGTGTGCGCGACCTTCCGGGCGTGCGCTATCACGTGCTGCGCGGCGTGCTCGATACCCAGGGCGTCAAGGACCGCAAGCAGAGCCGTTCGAAGTACGGCGCCAAGCGGCCCAAGTAAGCGGCGAACTCGCCAACCACCTAACCGGCCGCGCGGGCAATCTTGCCCCGGCCTGATAATAAGGAATTTGCGATGTCTCGTCGTCGTCGTCCCGAAAAGCGGGAAATCCTGCCTGATCCGAAGTTCGGTGATCAGGTTCTGTCGAAGTTCATGAACAACCTCATGCTCGATGGGAAGAAGTCGGTCGCGGAATCGATCGTCTATGGTGCGATGGATACCATGCAGGCCCGCGCCAAGGCTGATCCGATCCAGCTGTTCCACGATGCCCTGAACAACGTGAAGCCGCAGATCGAAGTGCGTTCGCGCCGCGTCGGTGGTGCCACCTACCAGGTGCCCGTCGAAGTGCGCCCCGAGCGTGCCCAGGCCCTGGCGATCCGCTGGCTGATCACCGCCGCGCGCAACCGCAGCGAAACCACGATGGCCGCGCGCCTGTCGGCCGAGCTGCTCGACGCCGCCAACAACCGTGGCAACGCGGTGAAGAAGCGCGAAGACACCCACCGCATGGCCGACGCCAACCGCGCCTTCAGCCACTATCGCTGGTAATCGCGCTGTAACACAACTGCACCAGGGGCGGGCGGCCCACACGGCCTTCCGCCCCCGTTACCCGAGGAATTCACCATGGCACGTGGCCATCAGCTCGAAAAATACCGCAACATCGGTATCATGGCGCACATCGACGCCGGCAAGACCACCACTACCGAGCGTATTCTTTACTACACCGGCAAGTCCTACAAGATCGGCGAAGTCCACGACGGCGCCGCCACCATGGACTGGATGGAACAGGAACAGGAACGCGGCATCACGATTACTTCGGCTGCCACCACCTGCTTCTGGAAGGCCGACAGCGGCAAGGGCGAAGAATACCGCATCAACATCATCGACACCCCCGG
>JAFECL010000033.1 GCA_018242165.1 Pseudomonadota bacterium | reverse complement strand
CTTCCACTACATCAAGTTCCCCGATCGCGAGACGATGCAGGCGATCATCGACGTTCACTTCCCCGGCATCCAGAAGGTGCTGGTCGCGAAGGCGATGGAGGTGTTCTACGATCTGCGCGAGGTGCCNNCTACGACATGCGCAAGGTGCCGGGGCTGAAGAAGAAGCCCAGCACCAGCGAGCTGCTCGACTGGCTGAAGCTGCTGCTCAACGAGGATATGCCGCTGGACGTGCTGCAGAATCGCGATCCGGCCAAGGCGATCCCGCCGCTGCACGGCGCGCTGCTGAAGAACGAGCAGGACGTGATGCTGTTCGAGCGGCTGGCCTTCATGGCCCGGCGCCAGAGCTGACGAGGTTGATCGCAACGGGGAGAGCGGGCGATGGGCAGCAGCGATGAGAAGGCCGGGCTGACCCGGCGCGGCGCGGTCGGATCTTTGGCGGCCCTGGCAGCGGCGCCCGGGCTGGCCACGGCCGGCACTGCGCATCGACCGCGCAAGGCCCCGGCCCCCTTCCTGTGGGGCACCGCCACCGCCGCGCACCAGATCGAGGGCGGCAACGTCCATTCGGACTTCTGGCTGGCCGAAAACGTCAAGCCGACCGTTTTCGCCGAACCTTCGGCCGATGCCTGCGACAGCTATCACCGCTATGGCGAGGATATCGCGCTGGCCGCGCGGCTGGGCTTCAACTGCCACCGTTTCGGCATCGAATGGGCGCGGATCGAGCCCGAGCCGGGCATGTTCAGCATGGCCGCGCTCGATCACTACAAGCGGGTGATCGAGGCCTGCCATGCCCATGGCCTCGCGCCGATGGTCACCTACAGCCACTGGACGGTGCCGCGCTGGTTCGCCGCGCGAGGCGGCTTTACCCAGGCCGACAGCCCCGATCTTTTCGCCCGCTTTGCCGAACGCGCGACGAAGCATCTGGGCGACGGCATCAGCTATGCCAGCACCTTCAACGAGGCCAATATCCAGCGGATTGCCGCCATCCTGTTCGCCGGCGGCGGCGATCAGCTGCGTCAGGCGCTAACGGGGATGATCGGGGCCTGTGCCAAGGCCAGCGGCAGCGACAGGTTCTCGATGGTGCTGTTCGAGCCGGCCGAACGGGTCGAGCCGCAGATGGTCAAGGCCCATCATCAGGCGATGGCCGCGATCAAGGCCGGGCCGGGCAGCTTCCCGGTCGGGGTGACGATCTCGATGCAGGCGGTCGAGGCCGTTGTTCCCGCCGCCCAGGCCCGGGCAGAAGCCCTGCGCGGCGCGCTCTACGGGCCGTGGCTCGATGCCGCCAAGGGCGCCGATTTCGTCGGGGTACAGACCTATACCCGCCTGCGGGTCGGCCCCGATGGCATCGTGCCCGCCCCCCAGGGCGCCGAAATGACCGAGGCCGGCTACGAATTCCGCCCCGAGGCGCTGGAAGATACGATCCGCTATGCCGCCAAAGTCACCGGCCGGCCGGTGATCGTCACCGAAAACGGCATCGCCACCAACAACGACGCCCGCCGCATCGCCTATATCGATCAGGCCCTGGCCGGGGTGAAGCGGTGCCTGGCCGACGGGATCGACCTGCGCGGCTATGTCCACTGGTCGCTGCTCGACAATTTCGAGTGGATCAGCGGCTACAAGCAGAAGTTCGGGCTGGTGGCGGTTGACCGCACCACCTTCAGGCGCAGCCCCAAGCCCAGCGCGGTACATCTTGGGCAGATCGCCCGGAAAGGACGGCCATGAGCGCCCCCTACAAGGCGCGCTGCCAGTGCGGCGCGGTGCAGGCCACGATCACCGGCGAACCTGTCGCCACCCGCCAGTGCTGGTGCCGCCAGTGCCAGCAGCTGGCTGCCGGCGGCCCGACCCACAACGCGATGTTCGCCACGACGGACGTCGCGCTGGAGGGACCGCTGGCCACCCACGACTACATCGCCGCCAGCGGCAACACCCTGACCCAGAGCTTCTGCGCGCGGTGCGGCACCCCGGTCATGGGCCAATCGAGCGCCCGCCCGCAGTTCCGCACCGTGCGGATGGGCTTTCTTGAGGCCGGCCACGGCCTTGCCCCGCAAATGGCGATCTGGACCGCCGAAGCCCCGCCCTATGCGGTGATCGACCCGGCGCTGGAGCGGCACGAAGGGCAGCCGCCGGCGCCGGTTGCCAAGACTTGAACCCGGCAACCCAGCCGCGCCACACCCGCTTTGCCGCGATCCGTGCGCGGCTGGAGGGGTTCGAGCCCCGCCCCGGATGGCGCGCCGCGCTGTACGAATTCCTGCTGTTCGGTTTCAAGCAGGGCTGGGCCTGCCTGTTCGGCGCGCTGATGCTGGCGCTGCTGCTGGGCACGCATCTGTTCTACCCCGCCCATGCCATGCTCGCGCGCTACGATTTCCTGACGCTGGCGGCCCTGGCGATCCAGCTGGGCATGCTGGCGCTGCGGCTCGAAACGCTGGACGAGGCCAAGGTTATCCTGGCCTTCCATGCAGTGGGCACGGTGATGGAACTGTTCAAGACCGCGAGCGGATCGTGGGAGTACCCCGAGGCGGGCTGGCTCAAGCTGGGCGGCGTGCCGCTGTTCTCGGGCTTCATGTATGCCGCGGTGGGCAGCTACATCGCGCGGGTCTGGCGGATCTTCGACTTCCGCTTCAGCCGCTATCCGCAGCCCTGGCAGGCCGCGACGCTGGCGGTGCTGATCTACGTGAACTTTTTCGCGCACCACTGGCTGCCCGACCTCAGAAACGGGCTGTTCGCCGCGCTGGGTGCCCTATTCCTGCCCACCCGGGTGTGGTTTCGGATATGGCGCGATGATCGCTGGATGCCGTTGCTGGTCGGCTGGGGGCTGGTGGCGCTGTTCATCTGGTTTGCCGAAAACATCGCCACCTTTTCCCACGCCTGGCTCTATCCCAGCCAGCGCCACGGCTGGGCGCTGGTCTCGCCAGCGAAGCTTGGGGCATGGTATCTGCTGATGTATATCTCGTTCGTGCTGGTGGCCGCCGTCCACCGCCCGCAAGCAAGGGCCTGACATGCTGCTGAATTTCCTCGACGAACTGCGCGCCGCCGGGATTCCGGCCAGCATGAAGGAGCACCTGGTGCTGCTTGAGGCGCTGGACCGCGAGGTGATCGAGGCGACGCCAGAGGCTTTCTATTACCTCTCGCGCGCGACCTTCGTGAAGGACGAGGGCCTGCTCGACAAGTTCGACCAGGTTTTCAACAAGGTCTTCAAGGGGATCCTGACCGACTATGGCCAGAACCCGGTCGATATCCCGGAAGACTGGCTGAAGGCCGTTGCCGAGAAGTTCCTGACGCCAGAGGAGATGGAAAAGATCAAGGCGCTGGGCGACTGGGACGAGATCATGGAGACGCTGAAGAAGCGGCTCGAGGAACAGCAGAAGCGCCACGAAGGCGGCAACAAGTGGATCGGCACCGGTGGCACCAGCCCCTTCGGCAATGGCGGCTATAACCCGGAAGGGGTGCGGATCGGCGGTGAATCGAAGCACAAGCGCGCGCTGAAGGTGTGGGAGCGGCGCGAGTTCTCGAACCTCGACAACACCAAGGAACTGGGCACCCGCAACATCAAGGTCGCCCTGCGCCGCCTGCGCCGCTTCGCCCGCGAGGGCGCGGCGGAAGAGCTGGATCTGGATGGCACGATCCGGGGCACGGCCAAGCAAGGCTGGCTCGACATCCAGATGCGCCCCGAACGGCGCAATGCGGTGAAAGTGCTGCTGTTCCTTGACGTCGGCGGCTCGATGGACCCCTTCATCAAGCTGGTCGAGGAACTGTTTTCCGCCGCCACGGCAGAGTTCAAGAACCTTGAGTTCTTCTACTTCCACAACTGCCTCTACGAAGGGGTGTGGAAGGACAACCGCCGCCGCTGGTCCGAGCGGACGCAGACCTGGGATATCCTCCACAAGTACGGCCACGACTACAAGGTGATCTTCGTCGGCGATGCGGCGATGAGCCCTTACGAGATCACCCATCCCGGCGGCTCGGTCGAACACATGAACGAGGAAGCCGGAGCGGTCTGGCTGCAGCGGGTGGCCAAGGTCTATCCTGCCACGGTCTGGCTTAACCCGATCCCCGAAAAGAACTGGGGTTATTCGCAATCGACCCGGATCGTGCGCGAACTGCTGGGCGGGGCGATGTTCCCGCTGACGCTGGGCGGGCTGGACGACGCGATGCGCGAACTTACCCGCAAGAAACACTGAGGAGAAGGCACGATGCTGCTGCCCCTGCTGCTGGCGCTTGCCGCGCCCGACCGTCCGCCGGTGAGCGGGGGCGACGCCGACGTCCATGGCTGTCGCCCCTCGGCCGGCTATGTCTGGTCGCCGCTGCGCGCAATGTGCCTGCGGCTGTTCGAGGCCGGTGCGCGGCTCGATCCGGTGCAACCCCAGGCGGGGGCGACGCTTTCGGCCTTCGTGGTGCTGGGGGTGAAGCCGGACGGTGCCGCCGAATTGTGGCTGCCCGGCACCAAGACACCGCTGCGCCTGGTGCGGACGGGCGGACAATGGCGCGGCCATGGCTGGACGGTGCGGCGCAAGGGCGGCGGGCTGGAGGCCCGGCATGGCGGACGGGCGCAATATGCCGGCAAGGGCAGCGGAGCTTGACCAGCGCCAAGAATTGCTTGGCTTGATCGCCCGGCGCGCAGGGCCATATCGGGCTGATGAGCAGCACCGCCTCCCGCCGTCAGCCAGCCCTGTTCCTGGGCCACGGTTCGCCCATGAACGCCATCGAGGACAGCACGGAGCGGCGCGCCTGGGCCGAACTGGGCCGTCGCCTCGCCGCACCGGAATGGCGCCCGCGCGCGGTGCTATGCATTTCGGCGCATTGGGAAACCCACGGCGCGACCCACCTAACCAGCGGCGCCAACCCGCGCACCATCCACGATTTCCGGGGCTTTCCCCCCGCCCTCCACGCGGTGCAATACCCGGCACCCGGGGCGGAGTGGCTGGTAAAGCTGGTGCGCGAACTGGCGGGCGAAGCCGCCACGCGGGCCGATGCCAGCTGGGGTTTCGACCATGGCAGCTGGGGCGTGGTGATGCCGATGTTCCCCGATGCCGGGATTCCGCTGGTCCAGCTCAGCCTCGATCGAGCCCTCGATGGACGTGGTCATCTGGCGCTGGCCGCCCGCCTGGCCCCGCTGCGCGACGAAGGCGTGCTGATCGTCGGCAGTGGCAACATCGTCCACAACCTGCACCTTTTTTTCAACCCGCCCCCCACCGGGCCCGGCTGGGCGGATCCCTTCGCGCGGCGGATCCTCGATGCCGCCGTCGCCAACGACCATGCCGCGCTGGTCGATTTCGCGCCTGACGACGAACTGGCCACGCTGGCGATCAACAGCGGCGAACACTATCTGCCGCTGCTCTATCCCCTTGGTGCACGGCTGCCCGGCGATGGGGTGGCGGTGTTTAACGACAGCGGCTCGCCCGGCCTCGCGATGGCCTGCGTGCTGGTGGGGGATGCGGCGCTGGCGGCGGACCTTTAGGCGGCGATCGCCAAGGTGGCGGGCTCGGCCGGCTTTTGCGCGGCAATATAGAACCAGTCGCCCTGCCCGATCAGCGGGCCCAGCTTGGCCAGTGGAGCGAACGCCGCAGCATAGGCCAGCCGCTTGGGGCTGCGGGCCAGGCTGCCCAGCGTGCCGAAGCTGTAGGCCAGATCGATGTTGTGGTGCTCCACCGGGCCCGGCTCGAACCCGGCCTTGCGCAGCATCGCGCTCAGCGTCGCGACGCTGAACTGGTAGAGGTGATAGGGCGCTTCGGGGTGCGGCCAGTGATTGACGATCCGCGCCAGCGGGTACGAGGCACGGGGGAACAACCCGTCGATATTCGGGGTGGACAGCACCAGCCAGCCACCCGGGCGCAGCATGGCATAAGCCCGCGCCAGATCGTCCATCGGGTTGGTGACGTGTTCGATCACGTCGAACATGGTCAGCACGTCGAGGGTTCCGGGCGGGCAGGTGCTGTCATGAATGCCACCGACCTCGACCGGCAAGCCGGTCTGGCCCCGCGCAACCCGCGCCGAGCTTTTCGAGAATTCCACCCCGCTGCAGTCGAAGCCGGCGCGGGAGGCCCGCTTCAGGAAACTGCCGGTCGAGCAGCCGATGTCGATCAGCCGGCCACCCCGGGCTACCTTGCTGAGGAAGCGCAGGTGGGTTTCGGCGATGCGCAGCATCCGCTCCGCCGCAGGGCTGGCAGGGTCGTGCAGTTCGGTATGATAGTCCCCGCCATCCGCCGAATAGAGCGCGCTGAGATAGACCTCGTCAGGCTGGTTGGCGATGTAGGCCAGCCCGCAGCCGGAGCATTTGACCAGCTGGAACCCGTGAAGGGTGTAGAGCAGTGTGGCTTCGGTGCTGGCGCAGGCGTTGCAGGCGGCCATGGGTTTCATCCTGATCGGTCGACCCCGGGGTAATACCACCCCCCGCGCAAGCCCGGCAAAGCCGGTAACCATGTCCGCGATCCCGAAACGGAACATTTACCGTCGGGCCGCTCGGATTTGTGGCCCCGCCAGCAGGCGCGGCGTGGAAAATTGCCTTAATAGAGCAGATGGGGGTGCGAAGCGGCCGCCCATTCGACCTCGTCGGCGCGGGTCATGGCATCAAGGTCGCCCGGCAGTGCCGCATGGTCGTCAACCCATTCGCGCAGCGCGGGTCCCCCGTTGATCACGTCGATTGCCAGCCGGTCGTGGACGTATTCATAGGGAAAATCGCGCCACAGCGGGTAATCGGGGTGCAACTGGCGGATCGCCTTGAAGGCCAGTGCCTGCAGGCGCCACGGGCGGAAGGCCTGGTGGTCGTAGAACGGCACGTCGGCATGGATCATCAGCGCGCTGCACAGCTGGTGGGCGTGCTTGTGAAAGGTCGGCTCGAACCAGCAGGGCCGGATCGCGCAGCCGGCCAGCCAGTCCGGCGCCAGTGCCTCCATCCGCGCCAGCACCTTGCCGGCGTCGAGATCGGGGGCGCCGAACAGCACTTCCAGCGGCCGGGTGGTGCCACGCCCTTCCGACAGGGTCGTCCCCTCCAGCATCACCGTCCCGGCATAGGCGCGGGCCATGTTGAGATTGGCGGCATTCGGGCTGGGGTTGATCCACACGCGCCGTTCGGGCCAGCCATGGCCGGGGGCCGCATCGGGCTGCCAGCCATCCATCGCCACCACGCGGTAGTCGACATCAAGGTTGAAGCGGCGGACGAACCAGTGGCCCATCTCGCCCAGCGTCAGGCCGTGACGCATCGCCATCGGCGCGGCGCCGACGAAGCTCTCGTGCCCCGGGCGCAGCGCCAGCCCTTCCACCGGACGCCCGGCGGGATTGGGCCGATCGAGCACCCAGACTTCCTTGCCGGCCTTCGCCGCCTCTTCCAGCAGGTAGAGCAGGGTGGTGACGAAGGTATAGATCCGGCAGCCCAGGTCCTGCAGGTCGAACAGGAAGACATCGGCGCTGTCCATCATCCGCGCGGTGGGGCGGCGGACCTCGCCATAGAGGCTGAACACTGGGATGCCGTAACGCGGATCGAGTTCGTCCGCAGTCTCGACCATATTGTCCTGCTTGTCGCCCTTGAGGCCGTGCTGCGGGCCAAAGGCGCTGGTGATGTTCACCCCGGCAGCGATCAGCGCATCGAGGCTGTGGGCCAGGTTGCGGGTTACCGAGGCGGGGTGCGCCACCAGCGCCACGCGGCGGCCCTTCAGCTGGCTAAGCAGCTCGCCCTCGGCGAGCAGGCGGTCGATCCCGAATTGCACAGTCATGCTGGCGGCGGTGCCTCAAGCATGGCGGCAAAGCAAGCGCTGGCGTGGAAATCGGCCTTGCCCGGCGCATGGGCCAGCGCCCAGTAGCTGATCCGCCCCCCTGTCTCCTCGATCACGGCAGACAGGCCGATGCTGGCCGGCAGCATCGGCAGGGCGGCGCGGGGGATGGCCGCATCGAAGATCGCCAGATCGCCACCGCCGCGCCATGCGCATGCCGGTGCGCGCGGCACCGCACGTTCGGCCATGCCGGCACGATAGCCGCTGAAATCGTAGGCGGCCCAGTTCTCGGAAGGCGAGAGGTTGAATTCGGCATAGCCCCCGCCCCCGGCCATCGCGAACAGTTCGAAGCAGGTGGTGCGCCACAGGCCATCGGCGCGGCGGCGGCCGGCCGGCTGCGGCACCACGATCCCGCCGGCGCCCTCGATCCGCCAGCGCAGGGTCAGCCAGTTGGCATCCAGCCCGGTGATCCGCGCGGCAATCGCCCGCACCCCAACAGCGGGGTGATCGGGATGGCAAGTCAGCAGCAGCGTTTCCAATCGCGCAACTCCATGCTAGGCGCCCCCTTCCCGCAAGAGGCCGCCATGACCCAGTACCAGTCCACCCTGCTCCGCCTGCTCGACGAGCGCGGCTATATCCATCAGCTGACCGATGCCGCCGGGCTCGATGATCTGGCCGGCAAGCAGGTGATCCCGGCCTATATCGGCTTCGATGCCACCGCGCCATCGCTGCACGTCGGCAGCCTGGTCCAGATCATGATGCTGCGCCGCCTGCAGCAGGCCGGGCACAAGCCGATCGTGCTGATGGGTGGCGGCACCACCAAGGTGGGCGATCCCAGCGGCAAGGACGAATCGCGCAAGCTGCTGACCACCGAAACCATCGCCGCCAACATCGCCAGCATCCGCCGGGTGTTCGAGCGGCTGCTGACCTTCGGCGACGGCCCCGGCGACGCGGTGATGGTCAACAACGACACCTGGCTGAGCAAGCTGGGCTACATCGATCTGCTGCGCGACGTGGGCCCGCATTTCACCATCAACCGGATGATGACCTTCGATTCGGTGAAGCTGCGGCTCGATCGCGAGCAGCCGCTGACCTTCCTCGAATTCAACTACATGATCCTCCAGGCCTACGATTTCCGCGAGCTGGCGCTGCACCACGGCTGCCGGCTGCAGATGGGTGGCAGCGACCAGTGGGGCAATATCGTCAACGGGATCGAACTGACCCGGCGGATGGAAGGGCGCGAGGTCTTCGGCCTGACCACCCCGCTGCTGACCACCGCCGATGGGGCCAAGATGGGCAAGACCGCCGCCGGGGCGGTGTGGCTGAACGAGGATGCCCTGCCGGCCTACGATTTCTGGCAGTACTGGCGCAATTGCGACGACCGCGATGTCGGCCGTTTCCTGCGCCTGTTCACCGATCTGCCGCTGGACGAGATCGCCCGGCTGGAAGGCCTGGGCGGCAGCGAAATCAACCAGGCCAAGGTGGTGCTGGCCAACGAGGTGACCCGCCTGTGCCGGGGGGATGAAGCCGCCCGCACCGCCGAAGCCACTGCCGCCGCAACTTTCGCCGGGGGTGGCCTTGGTGCCGACCTGCCGGTCTGGACTCTGCCCGCCGAGGGGGCATCGATTCTCGACGCCCTGGTCGGAATCGGGTTCGCCGCCAGCCGGGGCGAGGCCAAGCGGCTGGTCGCCGGGGGTGGGGCGCGGATCGATGGCGAAGCGGTCAGCGACGAGGGCCACCACATTGCCCATGGCGCTGAAGATATTCGCATTTCCGCCGGAAAAAAGCGCCACGGCATCCTCCGCCCGGCGTAATTGCGCCGGGCCGGCAGGCACTTGCCGGCAAAAATCTGCCGGGTTTACCCTTCCTAAGCCAATTTCGGCGATCATCTCCCTCGCGAACCCCCAACGCGAATGGAGTACCCCCGGCATGGCATCTGGAGCGCAGCTTTCGGTCACCGAAATGCGGCAGGCGGCCCGTCATCCCGTCGAATACAAGGCAATCGCCGAACATCGGCGGCTGGGTGACATTCACCTGACTATCACCAACGTCTCCGCCCAGGGCTTCATGACCAGCGGTGCGCTGGAACTTGGCCGGGGCGAACGGCTGGTTGTCCGTTTCCCGAAGGTCGGCCGGATCGAGGCCCACCTGATCTGGATCACCGGCGAACGCTGTGGCTTCCAGTTCGAGCGGATCATCCGCGTCGACGATTTCCTGGCGATGATCGAGGCGCTGCAGCCGAACCCCCGGCTGCGCAAGGAACGCTGATCGCGCCGGGGCTAAAGCCCGATTTCCACCGCTGACAGTTCTCCCTTCTTGGCAAGCGCCCGCGCGCCTGCCATCGAAGGGCGGTGAGCGCCGCTACTCCCTCTACCCCGCTTGCGATCGCCGATTTCCGCCTGTTCTGGCTGGCGCGGCTGACGTCGGTTACCGCTTCCACCGGGCTGGTGGTGGTGCTGGGCTATCAGGTCTATGATCTGGCCCGCAGCGGCTATGGCATGTCCATCGCCGCAGCCTCGTTCCAGCTTGGCATTCTGGGGCTGGTGCAATTCCTGCCAATGGCGCTGCTGACCCCGATTGCCGGGGTGGTGGCCGACCGGCACGAGCGCCGCCGCGTTGCGGCCACCGCCAACCTGCTGGTGGTCGCCATGGCGCTGACCCTGGCGCTGGTAACCCGCACCGGCGTGGCCACCCTGCCGCTGCTGTTCCTGCTGGCGGCGCTGCTGGGTGTGGCCCGGGCCTTCTTCGGCCCGGCGATGAGCGCGACCATTGCCAACATCGTTCCCGCCGAACTGATGCCCAAGGCCATCGCCACCAGTTCGATCGCGTGGCAGACCGCATCGGTCGTCGGCCCGGCAGCCGGCGGCGTGCTCTATGCCGTGCGCCCCGATCTGACCTACTGGGCCGCCGCTGCACTGACCGGCATCGCGGTCACCGCGGTAATCTCGATCCGCCGGATCCCCCCGCCCGAAGGCAACCGCGAGGCGCATCCGTTCCGGCAAATGGCCGAGGGGCTGGCCTTCGTTCGCAACGAACGGTTCCTCCTCGGCTGCATCACGCTTGACCTCTTCGCGGTGCTGCTGGGCGGCGCCACTGCACTGCTGCCGGTCTATGCCCGCGACTTCCTGTTCGTAGATGGCGTCGCGGTCGGCTCGCGCGGGCTGGGGCTGATGCGTGCGGCCCCCGGGCTGGGCGCCGCGCTGGTGGCCGGCACCCTCGCGCTACGCCCGCTGAACCATCGGGTCGGTACACTGATGCTGGGTTCGGTGGGGGTCTTCGGGCTGGTCACCGCCCTGTTCGGCATGTCGCGCAACTTCCACCTCTCGCTGGCGCTGCTGGTGCTGCTGGGCGCCGCCGACATGGTCTCGGTATTCATTCGCAGCACCCTGATCCAGCTCAACACCCCCAACGCCATGCGCGGCCGCGTCTCGTCGATCTCGGGCCTCGCGATTTCCGCCTCGAACGAGCTGGGCGAGATGGAATCCGGCCTGCTGGCCGCGCTGGCCGGTGCGCCTGCCGCCGTCATTGCCGGCGGGCTGGGGGCCATGGCGATCACCGCGATCTGGGCCCGGCTGTTCCCCGAACTGCGCCGCGCCGATACCTTTGCCCCGCAATACCGTGATGGAGCCCCGACATGAAGGCAGACAGCATCCTCGCCGCCATCGGCAACACCCCGCACATCCGCGTTTCGCGGCTGTTTCCCGATCACGAGGTGTGGATCAAGGCCGAGCGCGGCAACCCCGGCGGCTCGATCAAGGACCGCATCGGCCTGGCGATGATCGAAGCCGCCGAAGCCGATGGCAGCCTCAAGCCCGGCGGCACCATCGTCGAGCCGACCAGCGGCAACACCGGCATCGGCCTCGCCATGGTCGCGGCGGTGAAGGGCTACAAGCTGATCCTGGTCATGCCCGATTCGATGAGCATCGAACGGCGCCGGCTGATGCTCGCCTATGGCGCGACCTTCGACCTGACCCCGCGCGAAAAGGGGATGAAGGGCGCGATCGAACGGGCCCGCGAACTGATCGAGGCGATCCCCGGTGCGTGGATGCCGCAGCAGTTCGACAACCCGGCCAATGTCGCGGTGCATACCCGCACCACCGCGCGCGAGATCCTGGCCGATTTTGCCGATACGCCGATTGACGTGCTGATCACCGGGGTCGGCACCGGCGGGCACCTGACCGGCTGTGCCGAGGCGTTGAAGGCCGTGTGGCCCGGGCTGAAGGCCTATGCCGTCGAGCCTACGCTGTCGCCGGTGATTTCGGGCGGCCAGCCCGCGCCGCACCCGATCCAGGGGATCGGCGCCGGCTTCATTCCCGGGAACCTCCACACCCAGTCGATCGATGGCGCGATCCAGGTCGACCCGGCCGATGCCAAGGAATGGGCCCGCCGCTGCGCCACCATGGAAGGGATGCTGGTGGGCATTTCCAGCGGCGCGACCCTGGCCGCGATTGCTCAGAAATTGCCCGAACTGCCGGCCGGCAGCCGGGTGCTGGGCTTCAACTACGATACCGGCGAGCGTTACCTGTCGGTGCCCGACTTCCTGCCGGAGTAAGCCGATGCCCGCGACGCTGCCCTACCAAGACGGCGCCACGGCGCTGACCGGCCACCTTTACCTGCCCGCCGGGCCGGCGCGCGCCGCAGTGCTGGTGCTGCCAACCATCGCCAACATCACGCCTTCCGTGGCCGCCAAGGCGCAGGCGCTGGCCGATGCGGGTTATGTCGCGCTGGTGGCGGACTACTATGGCCAACCGGTGACGGGCATCGAGGATGCCATGCCGCTGGCCCAGGCGCTGCGGGGCGATACCGATGCCTATCGCGGCCGCATCGCCGCGGCCCTGGCGGCCTTGCGCGCGGTGCCCGCCGCTGCCGGGCTGCCGGCGCTGGCGATCGGCTATTGCCTGGGTGGGCAGGCGACGCTCGAACTGGCGCGGGCGGGTGGCGATGTGCTGGCGGTGGTCAGCTACCACGGCCTGCTGACCACTGCCCGCCCCGCCGAGCCCGGCGCGGTCAAGGCACGGATCCTGGTCTGCCATGGCGACGCCGATCCGATGGCCCCGCGCGAGCACGTGCTGGCCTTCTGGCAGGAAATGGACGCAGCGGGGGCCAACTGGCACTTCCACAGCTATGCCAATGTCCGCCACGGCTTCACCGATCCGGAGGCCGACAAGCGGGGCATGGCGGCGCTGGGCTACAATTCCAGCGCCGACCGGCAGAGCTGGGCGGCCACGCTCAGCCTGTTCGACGAAGTGCTCGCCTGAAACATCACCGCGCCGGGGCCTTGCCACCCGATAAATGGCGCGTTCATGGCGGTGCAAGCCGTGGCGCGCGATATGCGATCCTGACCCGATTTGAACGGAGTTGACCCATGCCTGCCCTGCCCACTCCATCGGCCATGCTGCTGCTCGCCACGACACTGGCCATGCCGGCCACGCTTGGCGCCCCGGAAGCCCCCGCGCCCACGGGCAATATCGTCGTCACCGGCAGCCCGGCGCCCGATCTTGCGCAGCTTCCGGCCGGGCCCGACCTTGCCGGCACGATCATCGCGCGCACCGGCACCAGGATCAAGGTGCTCGGCGCCGATGGCCAGACCACGATCATCGCGATCAGCGAGGCCACCCGGATCAAGGCTAGCAGCGGCCTGTTCGCCAAGGGCAAGGCCACCCCCGGCCCCGAGGCCCTGCTCAACGGCCTGCCGGTTACGGTCAGGACGGTGCGGGCCGAGAGCGGGCTGATCGCCAGCCAGGTGACCTTCAAGAGCGGCGACCTCAAGACCGCGATGATGATCCGCAACGGCACGGCCCAGCGGTTCGACGAGCAGGGCGCCGAGATCGACCGCAACGCCGCCGCGACCGAGGCACTCAAGGGCCGCTTCGGCGATATCACCAAGTACAATCTCAAGAGCACGACCAACGTGTTCTTCGCCACCGGCAAGGCGGCGCTGTCGCCGCAGGCCAAGGCCGATCTGTGCACCGCCGCCACCGCCGCCGAGGCGACCGACAATGCGCTGATGCTAGTGGTGGGCTATACCGACTCGACCGGCAGCGACGAATACAACCAGACGCTGAGCGAGCGCCGTGCAGGGGCGGTGATCAACTATCTCCAGCAGGTCTGCCACTGGAAGCCCTATCGGATGCTGACCCCGACCGGGATGGCCAAGGCCGATCCGCTGGCCAGCAACGATACCCCGGCAGGCAAGGCACAGAACCGCCGGGTTTCGGTGAATATCCTCGTCAGCAAGGGGCTCGACGGGATGTAAGCCGCCTTGGGGGGCGGCTGGCTTGCGCGCCGCGCCCCCCCCCCCCCGCTCCGGTTCAGGCCGCGAAGGCTTCCGCGCCCAGCAGCATCATGCTTTCCGCGCCGGCCTCGATCTTGCGGCGCAGCGCGCCGGCATCGGGGGTATAGCGCTCGGCGAAATAGCGCGCCGTCACCAGCTTGGCCTCGTGGAAGGCGCGGCCCAGCCCGGCCTCGGCGCTGCCATCGGCCAGCGCCCTGACGCAATGGGTTGCGGTGCGCACCCACATGTCGCCCAGCGCGACGATCCCCATCAGGTGCATGTAGGGATAGGCCGCCGCGCCGGCATTGTCAGGGTTGGCCATCGCGTTCTGCATCAGCCACATGGTCGCCGCCTTCAGCTCGCCATTGGCCTTCTCCACGCGCTCGGCGATGGGGGCGATGCTGGCTTCGGCCTTGGCGGCGGCACAGTTGGCATCGACCATGGCGAAGAAGGCCTGCACCGCACGGCCGCCCTTGCTGGCCAGCTTGCGGCCGACCAGGTCCATCGCCTGCACGCCGTTGGCGCCTTCATAGATCATGGTGATCCGGGCATCGCGGACGAACTGGTCCATCCCGTTGTCGCGGACATAGCCATGGCCGCCCCAGATCTGCTGCATGTTGGTTGCGACTTCATAGCCCTTGTCGGTGCCATAACCCTTCAGCACCGGGGTGATCAGGCCCAGCAGATCGTCGGCGCGCTGGCGCTCGGCCTCGTCAGGCGAATTGCGCGACAGGTCGACCTGCAGCCCGGTCCACAGCGACAGGGCGCGCATCCCCTCGGTATAGGCGCGGGCGTCCATCAGCATCCGGCGGATGTCAGGGTGGACGAAGATCGGGTCGGCCTTCTGTTCCGGCTCGGACGGGCCGCTCAGCGCGCGGCCCTGGCGGCGCTCGAGGGCATAGGCGATGCCATTCTGGTAAGCGGCCTCGGCCTGGCTCAGGCCCTGCACGCCCACGCCCAGGCGCGCCGCGTTCATCATCACGAACATGCCCTGCAGCCCGTGATTCTCGCCGCCGATCATGTAGCCGGTGGCGCCATCATAGTTCAGCACGCAGGTGGCGTTGCCGTTGATCCCCATCTTGTGCTCGATCGCGCCGCAGGTCACGCCATTGCGCGCGCCAAGCGAGCCATCATCGTTGACCAGCACCTTGGGCACGATGAACATGCTGATGCCCTTGGTCGAATCCGGGGCATCCGGGGTCTTGGCCAGCACCAGGTGGATGATGTTGTCCGACATGTCGTGCTCGCCGGCCGAGATGAAGATCTTGGTTCCGGTGATCGAGAACGAGCCATCGGCATTGGGCACCGCGCGGGTGCGGATCATGCCCAGGTCGGTGCCGCAATGCGGCTCGNNGCCTGCGGCTCGGTCAGGTTCATCGTGCCGGTCCATTCACCGGCGATCATCTTGGGCAGGAACCTGGCCTGCTGCTCGGGCGAGCCGGCGGCGCGGATCGCGGCGACGGCGCCGTTGGTGAGGCCGGGATACATCGCGAAGGCCTGGTTGGCGCCATCGGTATATTCGCCCATCGCCACGCCGATCACATAGGGCATCCCCTGCCCGCCGAATTCGGTGGGGGCGCACAGCGTGTTCCAGCCCGCTTCACGGAACTGGGCAAAGGCCTCGCGGAAGCCCTTGGGCGTGGTGACCGAGCCATCGGGATGGCGGGTGCAGCCCTCGGCATCGCCGGAATGGTTCAGCGGGGCGAGCACTTCGGAACAGAACCTGCCACCTTCCTCGATCACCGCCTCGATCATGTCGGGGGTGGCCATCTCGAAACCCGGCAGATGGCTGTAATCGCCAACGCGCAGCAGCTCGTTCAGCACGAACAGGGTGTCGCGGGTGGGGGCCTTGTAAGTGGGCATGGGAATCGTCCTTGCGTGGAAATTCAGCGTTTGGATGGCAGCTCGAGCGCTTCGACCTGGCGGATGAAGCCCTTCAGCTCGGCAATCGCGGATTCGATGTCGGCGCGCTGGCGATCGAGCTGGGCGACCCGCTCGCGGCAGCGCTCCAGCGTCACCCGGCGCTGCTCGACCCGGCCATCGTCGAGATCGTAGAGATCGATCATCTCGCGCACTTCGGCCAGGCTGAAGCCGACGTTCTTGGCGCGCAGGATCCAGGCGAGGCGGGCGCGGTCGCGCTTCGAATAGATCCGCTGGGTGCCCTGCCGGGCCGGATCGATCAGCCCCTCTTCCTCGTAGAAGCGCAAGGCGCGCGCGGTCACGCCGAATTCGGCGGCGAGATCGGAAATGGTATAGCTGCTACGGTCCGAAGCGTCGGGGCGGTCAATCCGCCCGTCGGGATAGGGTTGCGAACCGGTCAGCGACGCATCGTGCGGCATGTCCATCATGCTGCACGAGGTATATAACCTTTACGTAAACGTCAATATTGGGAAAGCGCCGTTATCGCTCGGCGCCCACCAGCATCGCCCGCAGGTCTCCGCCATGCCGCGCGGCCAGGACCAGCAGGTACCCGCACAGGAAGGGCGAACCGAGGTTGAAGGCCAGCAGGCCCAGCACCAGCCCGCGCAGGCCATAGCCCTCGCGCCACGAAACCCACAGCGCCGAAAGGATCAGCATCCCTAGGAAATCGAGGTTGAACTGGCCGGGCCAATCGCCAGCGGCAATCGCGCCGAAGAACACCGGAAACAGCCCCAGCCCGTGCCCGGCAATGGTCAGGCCGGTGTAGCCGACAACCGCCGCCAACCATGCCAACAGGAACACCCGAAACACCGTCATGACCTAACCCTCCCCATCGATGGCGGCAGCACGGGCTGCCTCCAGCCAGAAACATCGGGTTGCCATGGCCAGCAGGCCGACTGACCCGGTGGCGATCACCAGCAGCCCCCACGGCAACAGTTGCATCCCCACCGCCCGCGCGCGGGGCGCCAGCACGGCAAAGGCCAGCGCCCCGGCGCACAACAGGTCGAGCCAGATCTGGTTCGACCAGGCGTTGCGGACGTGTTCGTCCCAGAAGCCAGTGATGCCGCCGGTGCTGACCGCCAGCACTGACCAGCCCGTAAAGGCCGCCGCCGCGATCCCCGCCAGCACGGCGGGCGGGCGCTCTGCGGGGCGCAGCGCAGCGATCACGATCGCAATGATGAAAATTGCCGCCCCCAGCATGGGCACGATGTGATAGAGCGCTGCCATTGGCACCCCCTGTAGCAAGTGCTACACACCTAACACGACGTAGCGTCTGCTACAAGAGGATTGCATGGCACCACGTGACGAGCAGCGCGAGCGGGTTCTGGCCCGGCTGGCCGACCACCTGCTGGCCATCGGCCTCGCCCGCTCCAGCCTGCGCGACCTGGCCCGCGCCGCCGGGGTGAGCGACCGGATGCTGCTCTACTATTTCGCCGACAAGGCCGAGGTGCTGGCCGCCGCCTGCGAGCGGGTCGCGTCCGGCGTGGCCGGGCGGCTGGGCGAGGCCTTTCCTGCGGGCACGCGCCTGCCGATGGCGGGCCTGCTGCGCGGGGCGGCCGCGCTCACCACCGATCCGGCGATGCGCCCCTTCATGCGCCTGTGGGTCGAAATCGTCGCGGCGGCGGCGCGGGGCGAGGCCCCCTTCCCCGCCATCGCCCGGCAGGTGCTAGACAGCTTCCTCGCCTGGGTCGACGCGCACCTCGACCCGCAGGGCGACCCGGATCCGGCGGCGCTGGCGGCGCTGGTGGTGGCCACCATCGACGGGCTGGCGCTGGTCGACATCTGCCGCGACGACGATCTGGTCGACCGCGCCGCCGCGCGCCTCGGCTAAGCCAGCCGCCGCAACCCTTCACCCTCCACGGCACGGTAAAAGCAGCTCTGGGCGCCGGTGTGGCAGGCGGGCCCGGCCGGCTGCACCTTCAGCACCAGCGCGTCCTGATCGCAATCGGTCAGCATCTGCTCGACCCGCAGCACATTCCCCGAGCTCTCGCCCTTCAGCCACAACCGCTGGCGCGAGCGGGAATAGAAATGGGCAAGGCCGGTCTCGCGGGTCTTGTCCAGCGCCTCGGCATTCATCCAGGCCAGCATCAGCACGGCCCCGCTGGCGGCATCGACCGCCACCGCCGCGATCAGCCCGCGATCATCGAAACGCGGGGTAAAACGGCTGCCCTGTTCGAGTTCGACACTATGCGACATGATGGCGGCAGACCCTTCCGGAACGGCTGGCGGTTATGTTGCACGATAACCACAGATGATGGCCAAAATCCATCGCCGCCGCGCTTGGCGCTTTATCTTTGATGCCGCTTTTAGGAAACCAGCAGCGCGGCCCGGCCATGAGGGGCCAGCCGCTTCCGGGTCAGGTCGCAAGTCGATCCGGAAACGTCCAGGGCAACCATGCGGTGGAACCCGATACGGGCCGCCCGGGATGCCCGCCCGGCGTGGTAAAGCGCCAGGGTTCAGGGAGCAGACAGCCGGACAACCGGCGGAATCTTGATCGGGACGGCCCCCTTGGGGAAGCGGTGGCCGCCGGGTGTTTCGACACCCCTGCCCGGCCAATCGTCACGCGGCGCCCGGGGCCATGCTCCGGGCGTTTTTTCATTCCTCGTGCAGCGCTTCATCCTGCGGCGGCGGGCGCTGTGCATGCGCCTCCGCCTCGTCCAGCACCCGGGCAAAGCAGGCGATCGCCACCTGCCGGGCCCCGGCCCTGCGCAGGGCGCGGATACAGGCATCGCTGGTCGCCCCGCTGGTCAGCACATCGTCGACCAGCAGCACGCTGGCCCCTTTCAGCCCGGCAGCGCGACGCGGATGGACGCGAATCGCCCCGGCCAGCACGCGCGCCCGCGCCTCGCGCCCCAGGTCGCCCAGCAAGGGCGTGCGGCGGTGGCGCTCGAGCCCGTCAACCAGCAGCTGCGCGCCGCTGTGCCGCGCCACCTCGCGCGCCAGCAGCGCAGCCTGGTTGAACCCCCGGCTCCACAGCCGCCAGCGGTGCAGCGGCACCGGCACCACCAGCCAGTGCTGGTCGACATGCAGCCCGCTGCTCTTCAACCGGGCGGCGATCAGCCGGCCCAGCAGCGGCGCCATGGCGATCCGCTTGCCATGCTTGAACGACAGGATCAGCCGGCGCGAGGCCGCATTGTAGATCGTTGCCGCGGCAATCCCGGCGTGGCGCGGCGGGTGGGCCAGGCAAGGGGCGCAGACCAGCCCCTCGGCCGTGCCGCCGGGAAAGGGCCGTTGGCACGAGGCACAGGCGGGCTGCCCGGGAATCGCCAGCTCGCCCCAGCACCCCGCGCACAGGCCGCCATGTCCGGCCAGCGCCCCGCCGCACAGCGGGCAGCGCGGCGGAAAGACCAGATCGATCAGCGGGGCAAGCGCGCGGGCTAGGGCCATGCCCGGCTTGTAACCCACCGGCGGCGCTTGCCAAGCGCGGCGGTGGGGGGCAAGGCCACCCTGATGTCCTCTGCTGCCCCGCCCCGCATCTTTGCCCCGCACCGCCGCCGCGCCGCGCGGTTGCGGGCCCGGCAGCTGCGCGAGCGGCCCGGTGCCGCGACCTACCTTCATGCCGACATGGCCGAAGACGTGCTCGAACGGATCGGCTTCCTGCGCCACACCCCTGCCCGCGCGCTGGTGATTGGCGACTGGTCGGGCACCCTTGCCCCGGTGCTGGCGGCGACCGGGGTGGAGGTCTTGCCCGCCGATCCGGTGCCGCAGCACGGCGAACTGGCGCTGGACGACGAGGCGCCCTTCCCTGCCGAGCTGGTTGGCGCCGGGTTTAACCTGATCGTCGCCCTCGGCACGCTCGATACGGTGAACGATCTGCCCGGTGCGCTGATCCACATGCGGCGCGCGCTGGCGCCCGGTGGGCTGATGCTCGCGCAGTTAGCGGGCGCAGGGTGCCTGCCGGCGCTGCGCGCGGCGATGCTGGCAGCCGATGGCGAGCGCCCGGCACCGCGCCTGCACCCGATGGTCGACGTTCGCGCCGGCGGACAGCTGCTGCAACGCGCCGGGCTGGCCGATCCGGTGGTCGACAGCCGGGGGCTGGCCGTGCGGTTTGGCTCGCTGGAAGCGCTGGTCGCCGATCTGCGCGCACAGGGCTGCGGCAACGTGCTGGCCGATCCCGGCCCCGCCTGCGGCAAGCAATGGCTCGCACGGGCCCGGCAGGCCTTCGCTGATCAGGCCGATGCCCGCGGCCGCACGCCCGAACATTTCGAGATCCTGACGCTCAGCGGCTGGTGCCGCTCCTGACGAGGGGTTCGTGGGGATTTGCCCCATGCCGGAGCGAGAAATGGTGATCGCGCGAACCGGAGCGCAGCGGCCTTATGGGCCGTGAGCACCGGAAGCGCAGCGAGCGCCGTTTCGCAGCCCGGCATGGGGTAAATAGCCGCGGACCCTAGGCGAGGCCGACGATCTCGCCCTTGTCATCCAGCTTGATGTCCATCGCGGCGGGCCGCTTGGGCAGCCCGGGCATGGTCATGATGTCGCCGCAGACCGCCACGACGAAGCCCGCACCGGCGGAAAGGCGCACTTCGCGCACCTCCACGGTGTGGCCGGTGGCCGCGCCGATCTTGGTCGGGTCGGTCGAGAACGAATACTGCGTCTTGGCGATGCACACCGGCAGGTGGCCATAGCCCAGCTTCTCGAACTCCTTCAGCTGGCGCGCGGTGTCGCCGCCCAGGCTGATCCCGTCGGCGCGATAGATCTCGCGCGCGATGGTGGCGATCTTGTCGGCCAGCGACAGCTCGTCCGGGTACAGCATCTTCACCTCGGCCGAACCCTCGGCCAGCTGTGCCTGAACGGCCTCGGCCAGCTCGACCGCCCCGGCACCGCCCTCGGCCCAGTGGCGGGCCAGCGCGACCTTGACGCCCTGCTCGGCGCAAATCGCCCTCAGCGCTTCGACTTCCTCGGCGGCATCGTCAACGCGGTGGTTGATCGCCACCACCGGGGTCAGGCCGAACTTCTTGAGGTTCTCGATGTGGCGGATGATGTTGACCGCCCCGGCCTTCAGCGCGGCCACGTCGGGGGTGCCCAGCGCATCCTTGGCAACGCCGCCCTGCATCTTCAGCGCGCGGATCGTCGCCACCAGCACCACGGCGTCGGGGCGCAGGCCCGACTGGCGGCACTTGATGTCGATGAACTTCTCGGCGCCCAGGTCGGCACCGAAACCGGCCTCGGTCACCACCACGTCAGCCAGCTTCAGCGCGGTCTGCGTCGCCATCACCGAGTTGCAGCCGTGAGCGATATTGGCGAACGGACCGCCGTGGATGAAGGCGGGGTTGTTCTCGATGGTCTGCACCAGGTTGGGCAGCAGCGCATCCTTGAGCAGCACCGCCATCGCCCCGTCAGCGCCCAGCTGACGCGCGGTCACCGGCTCCTTCGTGCGGGTGCGGGCGATGATGATATCGCCCAGACGCCGCTGGAGGTCCTTGATGTCGGTGGCGAGGCACAGGATCGCCATGATTTCCGAGGCGACGGTGATGTCGAACCCGGTTTCGCGCGGGATGCCGTGGGCCGCGCCGCCCAGGCCGATCACCATGTTGCGCAGCGCCCGATCGTTCATGTCGACCACACGGCGCCAGACGATCCGGCGCGGATCGATGTTGAGCTCGTTGCCCCACTGGAGATGGTTATCGATCAGCGCAGCCAGCAGCGAGTGGGCCGAAGTGATCGCGTGGAAATCGCCGTTGAAGTGCAGGTTGATGTCTTCCATCGGCACGACCTGGGCGCGACCGCCGCCAGCGGCGCCGCCCTTCATTCCGAAGCACGGACCCAGCGACGGCTCGCGCAGGCAGACCATGGTGTTGACCCCGATCTTGTTGAGGCCATCGGCCAGCCCGACCGAGGTGGTGGTCTTGCCCTCGCCCGCCGGGGTCGGGGTGATCGCCGTCACCAGCACCAGCTTGCCGTTCTTGCGGCTGCGGGTTTCGGCCACGAAATCGAGGCTCAGCTTGGCCTTGTGGTGGCCATAGGGGACCAGCGCCTCGGGGTCGATCCCCAGCCGGGCCTTGGCCAGCGGCAGGATCGGCTGCATCCGCGCGGCGCGGGCAATATCGATGTCGGGTGCCCCCGGGGGCGGAAGATGATCTTGTGCCATGCGTATCGGGGCCGTGCCCCCTCCCTTGCTATGGGCGGCCTGGGCCGCCTGCCTTGAATTCTGCGCGATCTGCCGCGATCAGCCTAGGCCCGGCATCGCCGCCGCCCCAATCTGATCGCCGCCATCACGCCGCCTAATACCGCCCCGCGCTGTCCCCCAGGGCCAGCGTACCGTCGAGCCACGGCAGCGCCTCCTGCAGTTGCGGGAAAACCTCGTCACGCAACACCGCCCGGGCCTCGCCCGCGACGATGGCCGGTGTGTTGCCCAGCGCCGCGGCCCGGGCGATCAGCGTCATCCGCCGCCCGAAGGCACCACGCACGATCGGGCGAACCTGTATCTGGTCGAAAATCCCCGGCACCTGGAACAGGCACAGCGGGGTAGAGATGCCCCAGCCAAGACCATAGGCCACCGCCATGGCATGGCCCGAAACCGAATCGAACTCGATCTGCGCCGGGAATTTCAGCTGCAGCCGGTTGAGCTGCGCCTCGGTCTGCCGCCCGGCCGAGCTGCGCAGCGAAAAGCGGATGAAGCGGCTATCGGCCAGATGCGGCCCCAGTTCGGTGGGCAGGCTGAAATCCTTGGGGAAGATCAGCACGTAAGGTTCGGTGAACAGCAGGTGCCGTTCCACCTCGATCATGTCGGAAACGTTGCTTTCCTCGGTGATCATCAGGTCAGCGGCGTGGCTGTTGAAGCGCGCCCGCTGGTCAGGCGTCAGGCCGTTCGAGATGCGCCAGAACTTGGCCAGCTCGGGCCGCCGCCGGTACAGCCGTGGCCCCAGCACGTTCGCCAGGCTTTCCGGCATGCCGATGGTCAGCGAGGCCAGCTCGCCCCGGTCGATCTCGCTCGCTTCGATGTAGGCCTGCCGTACGTCGGCCAGGATCCGCTGGCCGTGGCCGAACAGGGCATGGCCGGCGCCGGTCAGCACGATCGGGCGCACCGCGCGGTCGAACAGCTGCTTGCCGACCGCCTCTTCCAGCGCGGCAATGGTCTGCGACACCGCCGACTGGGTCAGCCCCAGCACCTGCGCGGCCTTGGTCATCCCGCCCTGTTCGGCGGTGGTGACAAAGACCTGCAGCGCCCGGAACTCGAAGTTCGCCGGTAGCTGACCCTGCCTGCTCATGGCCGCACCTCCATCGCGCGCCTTCGCCCGTTCCGCCCTAGCTGATGTTCGAATCCGGGAAGCTGGCCTTGGCCGTTTCCATGAACGCAACCAGCCTGGCGTCGATTTCGGGATCGAGTTCGGGCGGCTGATAGTCGGCCAGCAGCTGCTTGTAGAGCCGCTCGGCGCGCTGCTCGGCATCCAGCTTGCCGTCCTCCACCCACTGTTCGTAGCTGTTGTTGTCGGCCACGGTCGAACGGTAGAAGGCGCTCTTGAAATTGGCCTGGGTATGGCTGCAGCCAAGGAAATGCTGCCCCGGCCCAACCTCGCGCAGCGCGTCCATCGCCTGGCCGTTGGCGCTCATGTCGACGCCCTTGGCGTAGACCGCCATCATCGCCGCCTGATCACAGTCCATCACGAACTTCTCATAGCCCATGGCCAGCCCGCCCTCGAGCCAGCCCGCGGTGTGGAGCATGAAGTTCACGCCCGCCAGCAGGCCCTGCTGCAGGGTGTTGGCCGCCTCGTAGGCCGCCTGCGCGTCCGACACCTTGCTGCCGGTGAAGCCGCCCGCGCTGCGGAACGGAACGCCCAGCCGGCGGGCCAGCGCCGCGCCACAGTTGAGGATCAGCGAGGCCTCGGGCGTGCCGAACGTGGGCGCGCCCGACTGCATCGACATCGACGAAACGAAGTTGCCGTAGATCACCGGCGCGCCCGGGCGCACCAGCTGGGCCAGCGCCATGCCGACCAGGCCCTCGGCCAGGCTCTGCGCCGCGACCGCCGCCACCGTGACGGGCGACATCGCCCCAGCGACGATGAACGGGCTGATCATCGTCGCCTGGTTATGCCGGGCATAGACCTTCAGCGCCCCCAGCATGGTGGCATCGAAAGTCAGCGGCGAGTTGGCGTTGATCAGGTTGACCATCACGCAGTTCTCTTCGACGAAATCCTCGCCGAAGACGATCTTGGCCATGCTCACCGAATCCTCGGCGCGCTGCGGGTGAGTGACCGAGCCCATGAAGGCCTTGTCGCTGTATTTGATATGGCTGTAGACCATATCGTAGTGGCGCTTGTTGACCGGCAGGTCGACCGGCTCGCAGATCGTCCCGCCCGAATGGTGCAGGCTGTCGGCCATGTAGGCCAGCTTCACGAAATTGCGGAAATCCTCGATCGTGGCGTACCGGCGCCCGGTTTCGCGGCTGTAGACGAAGGGCGAACCATAGGCCGGCACCAGCACCGTGGCCTTGCCGCCGATCTGCACCGAATTGGCCGGGTTGCGGGCGTGCTGGGTGAAAATTTTGGGCGCGTTGTTCTGGACGATCTCGCGCAGCATGCCACGCGGAAAGCGCACCCGCACGCCGTCGGCCTTGGCGCCAGCTGCAACAAAGATATCAATGCTTTCCTGATCATCCTTGATGTCGATTCCGATCTCCTCGAGGATCGTATCGGCGTTCTGTTCGAGGATTTCCAGATCGGCATCGCCCAGCACCGAATAGGGCGGGATCGCCCGGGTGATATAGGCCTGGCGCGGTGCGGCATCGGCGGCGGTGGCGGCAGCGCGGCCCGAACGGCCCCCGGTGCGTCCTGCTCTCGACATGATACTGGTCCTTTCCTTAACGCTGCCGCCGACGCCCGCGCCGCCCTTCACCGCCGCCGCTTTCGGGGGCCGTGGGGAAGCGCATCGCCTCGACGAAATATTGCTGGAACTTGGGTTCGGTCGCCGTTTCGACCTTTTCGATATGGCGCACCGCGTCGATGATCCGCTGCTTTTCGGCGCGGTTCACCAGGCACATTGCCGCGCCCATGCCGGCGGCATTGCCGATCGAATGGATCTGTCCGGCGCTCGCGCCGGGGATGATCCCGATATCGGCGACATAGCTGCTGTCGAGATGGGTGCCGAAGGCCCCCGCCAGCAACACCTCGTCGAAGGCCGGGCAATCCAGGAAATCGACCAGCAGCCGCACCCCGGCGGCCAGCGCCGCCTTGGCCAGCTGCACCGCGCGCACGTCGGTCTGCTTGACCCAGATCGGGTTTTCCGGCCGGTCGACCAGCAGGAATTTCCAGCTCTGCCCTTCCTGAACAAAGCGGTGCGGCGCCATTTCGGGCCGGAACAGGCCGCCGGCGTCGATCAGGCCACAGCTGGCCAGCTCGACCATCACCTCAAAGATCCCCGAACCGCAGATCCCCGGCACACGGTGGCGGGCCAGTTCCTCGGGCTCGGCATCGCCCAGCCACTGATCGTGGCCGATGATCCGCACGGTGGGCTGGAAGCTCTCGCGGTCGATCCGCACCCGCTCGATCGCCCCCGGCGTGGCGCGCACCCCGGCGCTGATCTCGGCGCCTTCGAAAGCCGGGCCGGTGGGCGACGAACAGGCGGCAACCCGCCCGTTGTGGCTCAGCACGATCTCGGCGTTGGTGCCGATATCGACCAGCAGGGCGCTTTTGCCCGCCATCCGGTCCAGCTGGGTGAGATAGGCCCCGGTGGTATCGGCACCGACATGCCCGCCCACCAGTGGCAGCGTCGCGACCCGGGCGGCGGGCGAAATGCCCAGCTCCATCCCCGCCGCCGGCGCCTCGAACCAGTCCTTCACCGCCAGGGTGAACGGGGCCTGCCCCAGTTCGACCGGATTGATGCCCCAGAACAGGTGGTGCATGATCGGATTGCCCACCGCGACCAGTTCGAGCACCTGCTCGGCCGTGATGCCCAGCTTGGCGCAGGCCTCGCCCAGCATCTTGGCGATCTGGCCGCGCACCTCGCCGGTCAGCGCCGCTTCGCCGCCCTTGTTCATCATGATGTACGAGACCCGGCCCATCACGTCTTCGCCGTAGCGGATCTGCGGGTTCATCGCCGAAGCCTCGTGGACCAGGTCGCCCCGGGTCAGGTCGTAGATGTACAGCGCCAGGCTGGTGCTGCCGATGTCGATCGCCACGCCATAGGCATCGGCTTGGCTGGGCGGCCAGACATCGACCACCTCGGCCCCGTCGCGCACCACCGCGATCAGCGCACGCTCGTTCTTCGCCAGCAGCGGCTGCAGCTTCATCAGCACGTGGTGGCTGGGCCGGGCCTGTACGCCCAGCGCAGCCAGCGCCGCCTCCAGCGCCTCGGCATCGCTGGGGTTGTCGTCCAGCTGCGGCTCGGGCAGCTCGCACATGTGCAGCCGCACGGCGGGATCGTGCGCGGTGGTAAAGCCCGTGCTGGCCTTCGAGATGGTGCTGCGGTTCTCGCGCGCGTCTTCGGGCACCGCGATCACCACGTCGCCGCAGACCTGGGCACGGCAGGCGAGGCGCCGGCCCGGCTTCAGATCGCCCCGCTTGGCGGCCTTTTCCTCGCTGTCGGTCCAGCCGCTCAGGTGGTCGGCCGAAACCTTGACCCCGTACTTGGCGTGATCGCCCTCCGACACCTCGATCTGGCAGCGCCGGCACAGGCCCTTGCCCCCGCAGATCGACTGGATGTCGACCCCGGAGGCCAGCGCGACTTCATAGACGCTTTGGCCTTCGGCGGCTTCGGCACGGATGCCGGACGGGGTGAAGATCACCCGGTGGGTGGCGGGGCTGGTCATGGCGACAGGCTCGGCTCAGTCGCGCCGCCGGCGCCCTTCGCGGCCACCGCGGCCGCCGCGCGCGCCGGCGCCTTCCGGGGCGGGCTCGCGGAACATCTTGATCCAGTTGGCGCAATTGGGATCGACCCCGTTCAGCGTGTCGGCCGCCTTGATCGCCGGGACCAGGCCTTCGTGCAGCGGATTGAGGATCGCGCTGGTCATCCCGGCGCAGGCGGCCATCGGCAGGAAGCTGTTGTTGATGGCGTGGCGGTTGGGCAGGCCAAAGCCGATGTTGCTGGCGCCGCAGGTGGTGTTGACGCCCAGTTCCTCGCGCAGGCGGCGGACGAAGCGGAACACGTCCTTGCCGGCCTGGTTGATCGCGCCGATCGGCATCACCAGCGGGTCGACCACGACGTCTTCCTTCTTGATCCCATGATCCTGCGCGCGCTCGACGATCAGCTTGGCGATGCGGAAGCGTTCGTCGATGTCCTGCGAGATGCCGGTATCGTCGTTCGAGATCGCCACCACGGCGGCGTCGTACTTCTTCACCAGCGGCAGGACGCGCTCCATCACCTCTTCCTCGGCGGTGGTCGAGTTGACCAGCGCGCGGCCCTTGTAGACCGACAGGCCGGCCTCCAGCGCCTCGATGATCGAGCTGTCGATGCACAGCGGCACATCGGTGACCGACTGGACCAGCTGGACCACCTCGGCCAGGATCCGCGGCTCGTCGGCCAGCGGGATGCCGGCATTGACGTCGAGCATCTGCGCCCCCGCCTCGACCTGGGCCAGGGCATCGGCCACGACGCGGTCGTAATTGCCTTCCTTCATCTCGGCAGCGAGCAGCTTGCGGCCCGTGGGGTTGATGCGTTCGCCAATCATCACGAACGGCTGATCGAAGCCGATGATGACTTCCTTGGTGGCGGAACTGAGAACGGTGCGGGCCATGGTGTGATCCTTAGGGCTTACTTGGATGGGGTGGGAACGAGCGGAAATTCGGGGGCCCAGGGCTTGCGGCTGCCCAGCACGCCCGAGGCCTTGACGATCTCGCCGACGAATTCTTCCTGCTTGAAGGCCATCAGGTGGATGCCGTTGATCCCTTCGATCTCGGCCAGCTGCTGCATCAGTTCGACCGCGATGCGGCGCCCTTCGGCCTTGGGCTTTTCGGCCTGCTCGAGCCGGCGGATCACCTCGTCGGGAATATGCACCCCGGGGATCGCGCTGCGCAGCCATTTGGCGGTCTTGGCCGAGGCCAGCACCCCCACCCCCATCAGGGTAAAGCAACGCTCGGTCAGCCCCAGGTCGCGGGCGCGAGCCATGAAATCGCGCGCCATGGCAAGATCGAAGCAATACTGCGACTGGACGAATTCGGCCCCGGCCGCGACCTTCTTGGCAAACTGGTCGACCCGGTTGGCATAAGGCGGCGCGAAAGGGTTGATCGAGGCGCCGAGGAACATCTGCGGCGGCAGATCGAGTTTGCGACCCGAAAGGAAGCGGCTCTCATCGCGCAGGGTGCGGATGGTCTGGAGCAGCGTGACCGAGTCGAAGTCGAACACCGGCTTGGCCTCGGGATGATCGCCCACCGATACGTCGTCGCCCGACAGGCACAGCACATTGCCGACCCGCAACGCCGCCGCCCCCAGCACATCGCCCTGGATCGCGATGCGGTTGCGATCACGGCACGAGATCTGGATGATCGGCGAATAGCCCACCCGGGTGAGAATCGCGCAGACCGCAAGGCTCGACATATGGCAATGCGCGCCCGAACCGTCGGTGGCATTGATCGCGTCGACATGGCCATCGAACAGGTGAGCGCGGCGCAGCACCTCATCGGGGTCGGCCGAATCCGGCGGAGCGATTTCGGTGGTGATGGCGAAATGGCCGGCCCGCAACACCCGTTCGAACCGCCCGCCGCTGACATGGCCAGGCAGGATCGGCAGCGGATCGCCGGGGTTCAGCCCCGCTTCCTCAGGCCGCAGCATCGCTGTCCTCCCGCGCCAGCTTCAGCCAGCTCGACGTGCCCTTGCGCCGGTGGTCGACCGCGAAATTGACGTTCTTGATCGCATCGCCGTGCTGCATGCGGCTGGCGCCATCCCAGGCCGCGACCCAGACGCAGCGCATCTCGGGCTTGACCTCGCACATCCCGTTCTCGCGCACCCCGCCGCAGGGGCCGTTGCGGATGGTCTTGGGGCAATTCATCGGGCACGACATGCCGGTCTTGGAGAGGGCGCAATCGCCGCACATCTTGCAATCGAACAGGAAGCCCTTGACCCCGGCCTCGAGCGCGGTGATCGGCCGGTCAAGCCGATGGCCGAACAGCCGGGTCAGGCCCCGCATCAGCCCCAGCACCAGCGGATTGGTGGCATGGTACAGCCGCTCCATCCCGCGCGAATGCTTCACCGACCACAACCGCACCTTATACATGGCCAGCCTCCGCAGCGGGCGGCGCAACCTTGCGGATCGCTTCCGCAAGATCGCCATAGCCGACCTTGTGATAGACGTAGTTGAGGCCAAGCCGCGCCGCAGCCTCGCGCGCCTTGTCCTCCAGGGCCGGATTGTCGGTCTGGGCCAGGTAGACCAGGTCGCGATAGTTGCCGAAAAAGGTTTCGAGCATTTCGGGCCGCTTATCGAGGCCGCAGCCTTCCCACACCAGCTTGTCGAAATGGCGGACGAGGAAATCGGTGACGAAATAGCTGCCGACCTCGGCCTCGGCGATCCGGGTGAAGCGCGGGGTGCCGGCGAAGAATTCGTAGCAATGCATGTGCGGCAGCCGCTCGGCCTCGTGCCGCGCCAGCACCTTGTCGAGCGCCCCGCCGGTGCCACAGTCGCCATAGCCCAGCAGCACCCGCGAATACTTGTGGCGATGCTCGGACAGGAAGGCATCCACCCGCGGCGCGATCTGGCCGGGGCGATTGTGCAGCTCGGCCGGCAGGCAGTGCAGCACCATGGTCTCGTCGGCAATGCCCAGCTGCTCGCGCAGCGCGATGATCTCGTTGGCAATCGCCCCGCAGGCCAGCACCAGCGCCGGCCCATCCGGGTTGGCGCTGGTGGTGACGAGCAGTTCCGGCGCGACCGCCTCGGCTTCCTGCGGCCGGGCCCGGCGGCCCAGCCGGGCCTCGCGGCCACCGCTCCGGCGGGCGACGGAATCGCGCATTAGTGGTTGCGGCCGACCAGAGCCTTGGCCAGCTCGGCGCTCATCGCGGCGTCGCGGCCATAGGAATGGGCGCCGATCGCATCGGCGAATTCCTGGTTCAGCGGCGCACCGCCGACCATCACCGGCAGGTTCTTGAGGATGCCGCGCTTGTCGAGCTCCTCGATCACGACGCCCATGTAGGGCATGGTGGTGGTCAGCAGCGCCGACATGCCGAGGATCGCCGGATTGTGCTTGTCGATCGCGGCAAGATAGTTCTCGACCGGGTTGTTGATCCCCAGGTCGACCACCTCGAAACCGGCGCCTTCCAGCATCATGCCGACCAGGTTCTTGCCGATGTCGTGAATGTCACCCTTCACGGTGCCGATCACGTAGGTGCCAAGGCTAGCCTTGGAATCGCTGTTGGCGAGGATCGGGCGGAGCAGCTCCATGCCCGCCTTCATCGCCCCGGCGCACTGCAGCACTTCGGGCACGAACAGGATGCCGTCGCGGAAATCGAGGCCAACGATCCGCATGCCCTCGACCAGCGCTTCGGACAGCACGGTGTTGGCGTCCCAGCCACGCTCGAGCAGGATGGTGGTGCCCTCATGCACCTCGTCGGCGAGGCCGTCGTAAAGGTCATCCTTCATCTGTTCGACCAGATCGTCGTCGCTCAGATCCCGGAGAATGATTTCTTCGCCGTCGCTCATCTCGCCTGCATCCTTCTTGTCGTCGCGCCATCGCGATTGGCGCGGCGGGAAAATGCCTCGGTCCGCCAGGCGCATCTTGCCCAAAAACGACGCAACATTGACAATTTTCGCCATTTGCACAAATGCATGGGGCCCATGCCAAAATCAGTTGCCCCCGGCCCCCGAACACCCAGCGGCCCGCGCCGGTTTACCTTCCTGCTGATGCCCGAATTCTCGATGATCGCCTTCACCTCGGCGATCGAACCGCTGCGGGTGGCCAACCGGATGAGCGGCCAGCTGCTCTACCACTGGCGCACCGCCAGCCTGACCGGGGCGGCGGTCACCGCCAGCAACGGCGTCGCGGTGCAGGTCGATGGCCCGGCAGCGGCGGGGAACGAGGATGCGCTGGTGATCTGCGCCGGCTTGAACCCCGCGCGCTACGACAGCCCGGCGCTGGGCGCGGCGCTGCGCCGGGCGCTGCGCGGCGGGGCGGTGCTGGGGGCGGTCTGCACCGGCAGCGTGCTGCTTGCCCGGGCCCGGCTGCTCGATGGCTATCGCTGCACGATCCACTGGGAAGACCTTGACAGCTTTGCCGAAAATTTCCCCCAGCTGGATGTCTCGCGCCGCCTGTTCGAGGTCGATCGCGACCGGTTCACCTGCTCGGGCGGCACCGCGCCGCTTGACCTGATGATGCATTTCATCGCGCGCGACTGCGGCCGTGATCTGGCGGTTACCGTGGCCGAGCAGATGCTCCACCCCCACACCCGCGAAGGCGCGGCCCCCCAGCGGCTGTCTCTGCCCGAACGGACCGGGGTGCACCATGCCGGGCTGCTTGCCGCGCTGGAGGCGATGGAAGCCAACCTTGAGGTGCCGCTGACCCCGGCCGAGGTTGCGGCCCACGCCGGCCTGTCGCTGCGCCAGCTGGAGCGGCTGTTTCACCAGCACCTCCACGCGACGCCGGCGCGGCACTACCTGACCCTGCGGCTGACCCGCGCCCGCCACCTTGCCCGCCAGACGGCGCTGCCACTGTTGCAGATCGCGGTGGCCACCGGCTTTGCCTCAGCAGCCCACTTCGCCCGGGCCTATCGCCAGCACTTCGGCCTGCCCCCCAGCGCCGACCGGCAGGGGCACTAACCTATCAGCCGTTGCAGGAACCAGAAGCTGGCGGTGGTCCCGATGGCATAGGCCGCCGCGCGGACCGCCGGGCGCAGCGCGCGGCTGGCGAAGTGCCGAACCAGCGCCATCGCCGCCAGGGTCAGCCCGACGATCACCAGCTGGCCCAGCTCCACCCCGACATTGAAGGTCGCCAGCGCCACCGGCACCTCGCCCTGCGGCAGGCCGATTTCGCGCAGCGCCCCGGCAAAGCCGAAGCCGTGGATCAGCCCGAAGCCGAAGGCCACCAGCCACGGCACCCGGGTCGACAGGCGCGGGTGGGCCGGATCGAGCTTCACCACCTCCACCGCGAGAAACACGATCGACAGGGCGATCAGCGCCTCGACCGGGGCCTGCGCCAGCCCGATCAGCCCCAGCGTGGTGCCGGCCAGGGTCAGCGAATGGGCAATGGTGAAGGCGGTGGCGGCACGCACCACCACCCACAATTGCCCCAGCAGCAGCACCAGCGACACCACGAACAGCAGGTGATCGTAGCCGGTCAGGATGTGTTCGATGCCCAGCATCAGGTAGGTGCGCGCCACTTCCCAGCGGCTGGGGGTGCTGGCCACGGTCATCGCCGGGCGTCGCGCCGTCAGCCGTTCGGCCTGGACCGGGGCGTTGAGCGGGGCCACCCGGACGAGGGCATCGGTAAAGCTGGCCTCGATACCATCCAGCGCCACTGTGGCCCCCGCCAGCGAGCGGCTGCAGGTCACCGCTGAAACCGTGACCAGCGCGGCGCCGTCCAGCCGGGCCTGCGGCGGAGCAGCAACGCAAAAAGCCGGCAGGCGCGGGTGGGCCCGGGTGGCGAGGCCGCCCAGCACCGGGGCCTTCCAGATCATCTCCCAATGGGTGGCATCGCGCTGGGTCAGCGCGAGATAGCCGGGGCGCAATTCATCCGCCTGCGCCGAGCCGGCGCCCAGCACCAGCAGCAGGCCCAGCAGCAGCCGCAGGATCACTTGCCGGGCAGGGATCAATGGCCCGGCTCGATCACGATGTCATAGCCCTTGGCCATCCGGGCATAGTCGCGGGCCTGGGCATCGCGCACGGCGGCGGCGCGCCAGTCGTTCTCGACCCGCTGGCGCACCTTGGCGAGCACCGGTTTGGCGCTGGCGGTACGCGCAGTGATCCGCACCAGATGCAGCCCCAGCCCCGACTTGACCGGCCCGTGCCACGATCCGACCGGCTGGCTGGCCAGCGCCACGGCGAATTCATCGCCAAAGCCGGCGGCAATCGTCGCGCTATCCTCGCCCGTATGGACCCGCTCCAGCGGTGCCGGCACGCCATCGACCCGCTGCCCGGAGGCCAGCTGGCGCAGCAGCGCGGGGGCCTGCGCCCGGATCGCGGGATTGTCGGCCCCAAGATAGACCTGCTCGAACGACAGGCGCGGCTCGGCGGCATAGCGTGCCGGATCCTTGTCGATCAGCGCCTGCAGTTCGGCATCCGACGGGGTGCGGGTTTCGGCATCGCTGGCGGCGGCCTGCTCCAGCTTGCGCCGCATCCGCCGCACCACCACCTCGTCGTCCTTGTCCAGCCCCAGACGCAGCGCTTCGCGGTAATAGACCTGATCGGCCACGTGGTCGCGGATCAGCCCGTCGATTTCGCCCTGGTCGGGCGGGCGGTGAAAGGCCTCGACAAAGCGCTGGACCAGCGCCTCGGCCACCGCCCGGTCGACCACGATCCGCCGTTCGCCAAGGTCGGGCGCGCGGCCGGCCAGCAGGGCGTAGACCACGGCCCCGGCCAGCAGGAAATGCACCAGCGGCTCGGCCAGCAGCCGCCGCAGCCTGTCACGCCAGTCGCTCACGCCGGATCAGTGTGCCGGGCTGTACCAGATCGCCGAGGTATAGGCGCGCTCCTGCTGCTTCAGCGGGATCTCCTTGCCCAGGTTGAGGTGGTATTTGACCTTGTCGAAATCCACCCAGGTCGGGGTCGGGATTTCCAGCACCCGCACGTAATAGAAGGCGTGCTGGGCGGCGTTGAATTCCGGATCGGTCCACACCGTGGCCAGCGACGCGGCGCCGATGCTGTTCTGGTAGGTGGCCTTGTCGGTGTCGACGGTATCGCCCACCTTGGGCAGCTTGCCGCCCACCAGCTTGCGATGCTCGGGGTCCGACCAGGCGACATCGAAGACCTTTTCGTGGCTCTTGCCGGCGGCATCGGTCCAGCCTTTCACCACCTGCACCCGGTCGAGGTTGGCCCCCTTGGGATCCTTCAGCGCCGAAACGATGAAGCTGGGCTTGCCGCCCTTGCCCGCCGGCAGCGTGCCGCCCATCGGCACCCCGTCCTTGTAGCCTGCGTGAACCCAGTCGCCCTTCAGCATCTCAGGCGTAAAGCCCCAGCCGCCGAAGAAGCGCACCACCATGCGCGGGCCGGTGGTGCCATAGACCTCGCGGCGCATCAGCGCATCCCAGATCGCGCCGCGGGTATTGGCCTTGGCCCAGACCGCGGCATAGCCGCTGGCCAGCGACTGCCAGTTCATCCGCCCGCTGGGCATCCCCGGAATGAAGCCATCGGTGGCGCGGTGCGCGCTGGGCTCCACCCCCGGATGCTTGCCGAAGAAATTGTCTTCCTCCACCGCCGAAAGCGCGGTGTGGCTGTCGGTCGAACCGATCACGCCGAACTGATAGGGGTTCACCCCGGTCCGCTGCGCGATCATCAGGCCGCGCTTCAGCGCCTCGCGCACGTAGGAGCCGGCATAGTCGCCCGGCTTCATCGGCTGGTTGTTGGCGAGGTTGTTGGTATCCCAGCCCACCGTGCCATAGCCGGCGAACTCGTCGTTGCCCGAAAGGAACGGGTGGCTCTCGCTGTCACCCTTCATCTGGGTGATTTCGACCACCGGTTCATGCGCCGCGCGCCGGCGGGCATAGGCTGCGCTCATCGGCCCGCCGTTGGGCTCGGTCAGCATGAACATCAGCCCGTTCGAGAGGTTCGAATTGTGCGGGATGGCCAGCACCTTGCCCCCGGTCTTCTTCTCGTAGGCGTCCATGTAGGCCCACAGCTGATCGGGGAAGATTTCCTTGGTCGGATCGAGCGGATCGACCTGCCGCACCTTGTCGCCATTGTCGCGGAAGATGACGTTGCGGTGCAGGTTGTTGCCGCCTTCCATCAGGGTATATTCGAAGCCGAGCAGCGACGTGAACTTGCCCGGGTCGTAATAGCGGTCAACCGTGCGGATATGCGCTTCCCAGATCGAACGGGTACGCTTGGCCGAGGCCTGCTTGTCCATCATTGCCGCGGGCAGCTTGCCGCTCATCCGCGCCAGCAGCATTTCGGCGGTGGCCCGCAGCGACCCCGCCGGGCCCTGGTGCATCAGTTCGCGCCAGCGCTTCATCTGCGGATCGCGGATCATGAAGGCCGGGGCATCGTACAGCGCCTTGGTTGCCCCCAGCCCCTCGGCATGGTCGGTCACCACCAGGAAGTCGAGCGGGCGCTCCAGCCTGGCCTTGATCCCGGTGCTCGAAGTCACCTCCTCGCCCTTGGCGAAGCGCAGCGCGTCTTCGGGGCTGAGGCGGTTGCCGAAACCGAAGGCATCGACCGAGTTGCCGGTATGCAGGTGGGTATCGCCCCACAGCACCTTTTCGGGCACCGCCGTTTCGGCGATCTTGCTGTCATCGGCCGGGCCCGATGCCAGCCGGTCGCAACCCGCCAGCGTGGCGGTCCCCAGCAGCAACATCGCGATCGTCGTTTTCCGCAGCCCCATGGCCAAACCCCTCCTGCCCCGGCCGCCGGCGCACCCCGGAGACCTTGTCGGGCAAAGAATGGCAGTTTGGGCCGCCCGGTCAAGCGGGCAGGTGTAACAGCGCTGTATCAGTCGCTGTCGGGCTGGCGCTGATCCGACAGGCGCAGGGTCTTGCCCTGGCCGAATACCCAGCTCCAGGCGCGGGCATGGGCCACGTTGCGGCGGTGGCGGGCGGCACTGCGTACACGGCGCTGGTCACGCGCGCGGCGGCGGCGCCAGCGCAGCCCGGCATAGGCCAGCACGACCAGCGCGATGACCAGCCATACCTCTACCGGAACAAGTTCGAAATGCGCCATGCCCTGCCGTTTGCCAGCTGCCTGTCCCCGCCAAATGCCTGAGCGGGGGTGACATTTCAAGCGCGGTAACTACCATCCGCCGCCCCAGAACAGGACGCCACCGCCGCATGACCAGCCCCCGCCCCGCCAGCCCATCCACCCGCCTTCCCGGGCTGGAACTGTTGCGCTTTGTCGCCGCGATCTGCGTGCTGCTGCTCCACGTCCGCGCGGTGTTCGGCGGGCAGCAGGTGTTCGGACGCGGCTATCTGGGGGTGGACTTCTTCCTGATGCTGTCGGGCTTCCTGATGGCCCGGGTACAGGAACCGCGCCTTGCCGCCGGGATGGCGCCGGGGGCCTTCCTGCGGGCCCGGTGGTGGCGGCTGTGGCCGATGATGACGGCGGCGCTGATCATCGGCCTGCCGATGCAGTGGCTGCGTTCGCACGGGCTGTGGGATTTCGCCTGGGTGGCGGCGGCCAACCTGCTGCTGCTGCCGGTCTGGGGCCATGTCTTCACCTTCCCGGTCAACATCCCGGCCTGGACCATCCTTTACGAACTGGCCTGCAACGCCGCCCATGTGCTGGCGCTGCGGCGGGTGCGCGGCTGGGCCTTTGCCGCGCTGCTGATGCTGCTGGCGGGGGGCGAGGCCTGGCTGTGCCGGCACTATGCCGGGGTCAACGTCGGCCCCAGGCCCGATACCGCGCTGGCCGGGCTGGTGCGCTGCCTGTTCGCCTATGTGCTGGGCATTGGCCTCGCGCGGCTGTGGGCGGTGCGCCGCGCGCCGCCGCTGCCATGGTGGCTGGCACTGCCGGCGATGCCCGCGATCCTGGCCGGCAGCTGGGCACTGGGGATCCGGGTGTGGTGGTTCGATCTGGCCTTCGTGATGCTGGCCTGCCCGCTGATGCTGGCCGGCGCGCTGCGGCTGCAGGGCCTTGGCCGCACGGCAGGCTGGCTGGGTCAGTTCGCCTTTCCGGTCTTCGCGCTGCAGATGCCGATCCTGCAGGGATCGCAGCGCCTTGGCGCCGGTTACTGGAGCGGGCTGGCGCTGGCCGTGGCGGGCGGGGTGGCCGGGGTACTGGTGCCGCTGGGCTGGCGGCGCTGGCGCGGCACAATGTGAAGCGGGATATTGACATCACATTATGATGTGATACCCCGCACCCATGAGCACATCCATCATCGATCGCGTCCGCCGTCTCGTCAACGAGGGCGGCCTGACCCGCGCCGGCCTCGCCCGCGCCGCCGGACTTCATGCCAACACCCTGCGCGACTGCACCGAGCCGGACTGGAACCCCACCGCCGAAACGCTGCGCAAGCTCGAGATGTTCCTCAGCGACAACGACGAGACCCCGGTGCTGGTCCCGATCGAACAGATCATCGACGAGGCGCGCAACGGCCGGATGTACATCCTGGTTGATGACGAGGATCGCGAGAACGAGGGCGACCTGATCATCCCGGCGCAGATGGCCACCCCGGCGGCGATCAATTTCATGGCCATGCACGGGCGCGGCCTGATCTGCCTCGCGCTGACTGGCGAGCGGGTCGAAAAGCTCGGCCTGCCGCTGATGAGCCGCCACAACGGCACCCGCCACGAAACCGCCTTCACCGTCTCGATCGAAGCCCGCGAGGGCGTCACCACCGGCATTTCCGCGGCCGACCGGGCGCGCACCGTCGCCGTGGCGGTCGATGGCAGCAAGAGCGCGGCGGATATCGTTACCCCCGGCCACATCTTCCCGCTGCGCGCGCGCGACGGCGGCGTGCTGGTCCGCGCCGGCCATACCGAGGCGGCGGTCGACATCAGCCGCCTCGCCGGCCTCAACCCCTCGGGCGTGATCTGCGAGATCATGAACGAAGACGGCACCATGGCCCGGCTGGACGATCTGGTCCGCTTTGCCCGCCAGCACGACCTCAAGATCGGCACGATCCGCGACCTGATCGAATACCGCCGGCGCAACGATCACCTGGTCGAATGCGTCGCACAGGCCCCCTTCACCTCCGACTATGGTGGCGACTGGGTGGCCAAGACCTATCGCAACCGGGTCGACGGCTCGGCCCATGTCGTGCTGCAAAAGGGCCCGATCCGGCCCGATCAGCCCACACTGGTGCGGATGCACGCGATCTCGATCTATTCCGACGTGCTGGGCCAGCCCGGCGCGCGCAAGCGCATCCTCCAGCGCGCCATGGCCGAGGTCGGCAAGGCCGGCGCCGGGGTGATCGTGGTGCTGATGCCCGAAGGCGGAGACGCGCTGGCCCGCGAGGTCGGCAGCCTGGGCGCCCCCGAGATGGACCTGCGCGCCTATGGTATCGGTGCACAGATCCTGGCCGATCTTGGCATCCACGACATGGTGCTGCTGACCAATTCGCGCCACAACGTCGTCGCGATCGAGGGCTATGGCCTCAACATCGTCGGCGAACAGCCGATCCCCGAGGGATGAGCAACCCCGGCCTGGGGCTATTGCTGGCACTGGTTTCGGCATTGACCTCGGTGGTCAGCCACGCCTTCCTCAAGGCGGGGGAAGACCGGCTGGCGATCCGCGTCTGGTGCTGCCTGATCGAACTGGCAACGATGCTGCCGGTGGTACTGTGGCGCGGCGCGCTGCCGCTGGAGCTGTGGCCCTATGTGGCGGGCTTTGGCGTGATCGGCGCGACATACCATCTGCTGCTGCTGCGTTCATACCGGCTGTCCGACTTTTCGGCAGCCTATCCGGTGGCGCGCGGGATTGTGCCGCTGGCGATGGCGGTGGGCGGCGCGCTGTTGTTGGGCGATCACCTGTCGCTGGGCGCCTATGCCGCGATTGCCACCATCGCCGGCGGGATCCTGTTGCTGGCCGCCGGCCGCACCATGAGCCGGCATGGCTGGGGCGCGGCGCTGCTGACGGGCCTTGCCACCATCGGCTACAACCTGATGACCGCCAAGGGGATCCGGCTGGCGCAAGACCCCTTCGATTTCCTCGCCTGGATCTTGCTGGCCGATGGCGCGGTGATCCCGCTGTGGCTGCTGGCCACCGACCCGGGCGGCGCCCGCGCGCGGCTGGCGCAAAGCTGGCGCCCCAGTTGGCCGATCGGCCTGATGATGCTGCTATCCTACGGCACGGTATCCTATGCGATGCGGATTGCGCCGGTTGGCCCGGTTACGGCAATCCGCGAATCGAGTGTGCTGATCGGGCTTGTGCTGGCGGCGGTGATGCTCAAAGAGCGGCTCGACGCCCGGCGGATCGCCGCCGGCTTGCTGATTGTTGCTGGCGCCGTTGCGCTGGTTTTTGTTTGAGGAGTTCCCCATGGCCCGTTTCCTGATCGTCGAAGCCCGGTTCTACGACCACCTCAACGATATGCTGGTGGCCGGCGCGAGCGCCGCGCTGAAGGCCGCCGGCCATGCGGTCGACGTGATCACCGTTCCCGGCGCGCTGGAAGTGCCCGGCGCCATCGCGCTGGCCGACCAGAGCGGGCAATACGACGGTTATGTCGGCATCGGCGTGGTGATCCGTGGCGAGACCTACCACTTCGAGATCGTCGCCGGCGAAAGCGCGCGCGGGATCATGGCGCTGACCATGGACGGCCTCGCCATCGGCAACGGCATCCTCACCGTGGAGAACGAAGCCCAGGCCCTGGTCCGCGCCGACCCCAGGCAGAAGGACAAGGGCGGCGAGGCGGCCAAGGCGGCGATCGCGCTGCTCGATCTGAAGAACCGCTTCGCCGGTTGACAGGCGCGCGCAAAGTTCTACATCTGTTCTCAACCGCCGCCGGGAGGGAACCGCGATGAGCCAGCTGACTTTCTACACCAACCCGCAATCGCGCGGGCAGATCATCCGCTGGATGCTGGAAGAGCTTGGCGCGCCCTACGAAACCGTGCTGCTGGACTATGGCGGCACGATGAAGGCGCCGGAATATCTTGCCATCAACCCGATGGGCAAGGTTCCGGCGATCCGCCATGGCGACCGGGTGGTGACCGAATGCGCGGCGATCTGCGCCTATCTGGCCGATGCCTTTCCCGAGGCGGGCCTCGCCCCGGCGCCGGCCGACCGGCATGATTACTACCGCTGGCTGTTCTTTACCGCCGGACCGATCGAAGCGGTCTTCACCGCCAAGGCGATGGGCTGGGAAGTGCCCGCCGAGAGGCAGGCGATGGCCGGGTTCGGCAATTTCGATCTCGCCCTGAACACCATCGCCGGCGCCGTGGCGGGCAAGGCCTTCATTGCCGGCGACAGGTTCAGCGCGGCGGACATTTATGTCGCCTCGCAACTCGATTTCATGCTGACCTTCAAGCTGGTCGAGCCGCGCGCGGAATTCGACGCCTACCTTGGCCCGCTGCGCGGGCGCCCCGCCTTCCGCCGCGCCAAGGAAATCGACGCGGCGTTGATCGCCGGGGCGGGCTGAGCCCTCAACCCCGGCGGAAGGCCCCTGCCCCGGCGTAATGCGCGGCGCTGCCCAGCTCTTCCTCGATGCGGATCAGCTGGTTGTACTTGGCGAGTCGGTCCGAGCGGGCCAGGCTGCCGGTCTTGATCTGGCCGCAGTTGGTGGCCACCGCCAGGTCAGCGATGGTCGCATCCTCGGTCTCGCCCGAACGGTGGCTCATCACCGCGGTATAGCCGGCGCGCTGGGCCATGCTCACCGCTTCCAGCGTCTCGGTCAGGGTGCCGATCTGGTTGACCTTGACCAGCAGCGAATTGGCCAGCCCCTGCTCGATCCCCATGGCAAGACGCCTGGGGTTGGTGACGAACAGGTCATCGCCCACCAGCTGCACCTTGTGGCCGATCTTGTCGGTCAGCGCCTTCCAGCCCTCGAAATCGTCCTCGCCCATGCCATCCTCGATCGAGATGATCGGATAGTCATGCGCCAGCGCGGCAAGGTAGTCCGCCATTTCCACCGGCGACAGGCTCAGCCCCTCGCCGCTGATCTCGTACTTGCCGTTCTTGAAGAATTCGGTCGCGGCGCAGTCCAGCGCCAGCTTGACCTCGCTGCCGGCCTTGAACCCGGCCTGTTCGACCGAGGCCATGATGAAATCGAGCGCGGCGCGCGTGCTGGCAAGGTTGGGGGCAAAGCCGCCCTCGTCGCCCACCGCCGTCGCCAGCCCCTTCTGGGCCAGGCCCTTCTTCAGGGTGTGGAAGATCTCGCTGCCCCAGCGCACCGCTTCGGCAAGGCTGCTGGCGCCGACCGGCATGACCATGAATTCCTGGAAATCGATCGGGTTGTCGGCATGCTCGCCGCCGTTGATGATGTTCATCATCGGCACCGGCAGCACATGGGCCGCCACCCCGCCGACGTAGGCGTAGAGCGGCAGGCCGCGCGCATCGGCCGCCGCCTTGGCCGTCGCCAGGCTGACGCCGAGGATAGCATTGGCGCCCAGCCGGCCCTTGTTCTCGGTGCCGTCCAGTGCGATCATCGCCGCGTCGATCTGGCGCTGATCCTCGGCATCCAGGCCGCACAGTTCCTCGCGCAGTTCATCGTTCACGGCGGCCACCGCCTTCAGCACGCCCTTGCCAAGATAGCGCCCCTTGTCGCCATCGCGCAGTTCCACCGCCTCGTGCGCGCCGGTGCTGGCGCCCGAGGGCACGGCGGCACGGCCAAAGCTGCCATCTTCCAGCAGCACGTCCACCTCCACCGTCGGGTTGCCCCGGCTGTCGAGAATTTCGCGGGCGTGGATGTCGATGATCGCGGTCATGGCCGGTTAACCTCCGTTGGGGCAGTTGGGCGCTCCCATACCAGCGGCGTGGGGGCAGGCAAGGTGCATTCGCACTTGCGAAAACGCCCCGGCATCGCCACTTTGCCGCTCATGGCCCCGGCAGCGGGGCAGGACAAGGAAACCACCATGGCCGATACCCCCGCCACGAAGCCCGCCACCAAGCGCGCCGCCAAGCCCCGCGCCACCCCCGCCAAGGCCGCGCCGAAGGCCGCCGCCAAGCCGAAGGCTGCGGCGGCTGCCCCCAAGGCCAAGCCCGCCGCCAAGGCCGCGCCGCGCAAGAAGGCGGTGGAAACCGTGCCCGCCGTCGCCACCCGCTTTACCCGCGCGCTCGACGATGCCCGCACCGGGGCCGAGGCGCTGGGCAAGAAGGCCAAGGATCGTGCCGCCGCCTACCGCGAGGAGCTGGATGGCCGGCGCGGCGAACTGGTCGAGGATGCCAAGGTGCTGGCTGGCCAGGCGAAGGAACGCGCCACCGCGCTGGCCCACGATGGCAAGGCCCGCGCCAGCGATGCGCTGACCGGGCTGGGCAAGCTGGTCGCCGAAAACGCCGCCACGGTCGATGAACACCTTGGCGCCCGGTATGGCGACTATGCCCGCAGCGCCGCGCGCAGCCTGCAGGAAGCGGCGGTGAAGCTCGATTCCAAGGATATCAACGAGCTGGGCGAAGATGCCAAGAAGCTGGCCCGCAACAACCCCGGCATGGCGATCGGGCTGGCGGCCGTGGTCGGCTTCGTGCTGGCCCGCCTGTTCAGCTTCGCCAACGACTGAGGCTGCCTTGGCCCCGGCCGACACGCCCGACGCCGACGGCGATCCGACGCTGGGCGATGAATTGCGCGCGCTGAACGTCGAGGCGCGCGCCGCGATTTCGGCCGAGCTGGGCTATCAGACGGCGCGCGCGCGGCTGGTCGGCAAGGCGGCGGCGCGGATCGCCGGCTTTGGCCTGCTGGCGATTGCCGCGCTCTATTTCGTGCTGATGGCGCTGGTGCTCGGGGCGATCGTCGCGCTGGCCCCCTATCTTGGCGGGTGGGGTGCCACCGCGCTGGTGGTCGTTGCGCTGCTGGGCATCGTTGCCGGCGCCGCGCTGGGCGCCTGGAGCGGGGTGCGGCGGATCCGCCGCCTGCTGGCCGAGACGAAAGACCAGCCATGAGCGCGGACGACGGCCTGGCCGCCCTGCGCACCGCACGCGACGCGGCCCGGGCCCGGCTGACCGAACATACCGCCAGCCTGAAGGCCGGCCTGACCCCGAAGGCGCTGGGCCAGCGGGTGCGGCGCGATGTCGAATCCCGCGCCCAGGCCGTGGCCCGCGAAGCGCTGGAGGTCGCCACCGACAGCCGCGGGGTGGTGATCGGCACGCTGGCGGTGCTGGGCCTGTGGCTGGCCCGCAAGCCGCTGCTGGGCGCGCTGCGCGATTGGCGCGTGGGCCGTGGTTCCACCGCAGAGGAGGCAGGCGAGCATGCCGCAGACTGATCCAGCCCCGCCCGAAAGCCTGGGCGAACTGGCCGGCGAATATGTCGGCGCCGGGGTGGTGGCCGCGCTGGTGGTCGGCGCGCTGGTCGGCATGGCCGCACCGCGCGGCTGGGAACGGCGGCTGGGCAAATGGCTGGGGCCGGCGCTATCTTTGGTCGAATATCTCGCCCGACCGCCGCGCTAGGCCTTGCCGACAGCGGCGCGCGGCCCTATCGGCGCCCTCCTGAAACCTTCCCCAGGGGCACACGATGCAGAAACTCCACCTTGTGATGGGCGGCCGGGTCAGCAACCCGCAGACGCTCGAATTCGCCGATCTCGACAAGGTCGAGGTGGTCGGGATCTATCCCGATTACGACAGCGCGGTGAAGGCATGGCGCAGCGCGGCCCAACGCACGGTGGACGATGCCGAGATGCGCTACGTAGTGGTGCACCTGCACAAGCTGCTCACCCCCGAGGGGTGAGCGGCAGCACCGCTCAGATAAATTCGATCTGCTCGACCAGGTAGAACCGGTCGCCCGAAGGCACCGTCACCTCGATCTCGTCGTCCACCCGCCGGCCGATCAGCGCACGGCCCAACGGCGAATTGTAGCTGATCCGCCCCAGCTTGGCGTCGGCCTCGTAAGGCCCGACGATCTGGTAGCGCACGGTCTTTTCGTCATCATCCTGCAGGGTGACGGTGGCGCCGAACACGATCCGGTCGCCCGACAGCGTGGTCGGATCGACGATCTGGGCGCGGCTGACCCGGTCTTCCAGCTCGGCGATCTGGGCCTCGACCTGCCCCTGACGTTCCTTGGCAGCGTGGTATTCGGCATTTTCCGAAAGGTCGCCATGGGCGCGCGCCTCCTCGATCGCCTCGACGATCTTGGGCCGCTCCTCACGCAGCAGCTTCAGCTCGGCGATCAGGCGCTCATAGCCTTCAGCCAGCATGGGCAGCTTTTCGATACTCGCCATTCGCTCAAGGCCTCCACTGGTTCGTTCAGCGACTAGTCCGCTATCCCGTTGCCGTAGCGTAACGGGAGATGGACGGCCGCAGCTGGGGGAAAGCGTGATCCGTCAGCTATAATAGGCCTGGATCGGCTTCACATCAAGGCTTGTGCCGTTCAGCGCGGCGATTGCCCGGGCGGCGGCGACGCTGGCGGTGGCGGTGGTGAAGTAGGGCACCTTGCCATAGAGCGCGCTGGCGCGGATCGACTGCGAATCCTTCAGGCTCTGCCAGCCTTCGGTGGTGTTGATGATCAGCGCCACCTCGCCATCGACGATCCGGTCGACGATGTGCGGGCGCCCCTCGGCCACCTTGTTGACCCGTTCCACCGCCACCCCGGCATCGGCCAGGTACTTGGCCGTGCCACCAGTAGCGATCAGCTTGAAGCCCAGCTCGGTCAGCTGGCGGGCGGCGGGCAGGATCACCTTCTTGTCGCTGTCCTTCACCGAGACGAACACCGTGCCGCCCTGCGGCAGGCGGGTGCCCGCGCCCAGCTGGGCCTTGGCAAAGGCGGTGGGGAAATCGGCATCGATTCCCATGACTTCGCCGGTGGACTTCATCTCGGGACTGAGCACCGGATCGACCCCGGGGAAGCGCGCGAAGGGGAACACCGCCTCCTTCACCGCCATGTAGTCCAGCTCGCGGCGGAACGGCGGGAAGTTGCTCAGCGGCTCGCCGGCCATCACCCGCGCGGCGATCTTGGCGACCGGCTGGCCGATCGCCTTGGCGACAAAGGGCACGGTGCGGCTGGCGCGCGGGTTGACCTCGATCAGATAGACTTCCGGCCCCTCGTCGCCTTCCTGCACCGCGAACTGGATGTTCATCAGCCCCTTGACGCCCAGCGCCATGGCCAGCGCCTCGGCCTGCCGCTCCATTTCGGCCACCACCTCGCCGGGCAGGCTGTAGGGCGGCAGGGTACAGGCCGAATCGCCCGAATGGATCCCGGCCTCCTCGATGTGCTGCATCACCCCGGCCACCACCACGCGGGTGCCGTCACACAGGGCATCGACATCGCACTCGATCGCATCGCGCAGGTACTGGTCGATCAGCACCGGCGAATCCCCCGAAACCTGCACCGCCGTGGCGATGTAGTCATCCAGCTGGGCAATCGAATCGACGATCTCCATCGCCCGCCCGCCAAGCACATAGCTGGGCCGGATCAGCACCGGGAAGCCGATCCGCTGGGCCACCGCCACCGCCTCGTCGCGGCTGCGGGCGATGCCGTTGGCGGGCTGCTTCAGGCCCAGTTTCGTCACCAGCGCGGCGAAACGTTCGCGGTCTTCGGCCAGGTCGATGGCATCGGGGCTGGTGCCCAGGATCGGAATCCCGGCATCTTCCAGCGTCTGCGCCAGCTTCAGCGGGGTCTGCCCGCCGAACTGGACGATCACCCCAACCAGCGTGCCCGCCTGCTGCTCGACCCGCAGGATCTCGAGCACGTCCTCACCGGTCAGCGGCTCGAAATAGAGCCGGTCCGAGGTGTCGTAGTCGGTGCTGACCGTTTCCGGGTTGCAGTTGACCATGATCGTTTCATAGCCCGCCTCGGCCAGCGCGAAGCAGGCGTGGACGCAGCAATAGTCGAACTCAATCCCCTGCCCGATCCGGTTCGGCCCGCCGCCCAGGATGACGATCTTCTTGCGGTCCGATGGCGCGGCTTCGCACTCCGGCGCGGCGAACAGCGGCGCCTCGTAGGTCGAATACATGTAAGGCGTCACCGCCTCGAACTCGGCGGCGCAGCTGTCGATCCGCTTGAACACCGGGTGGACGCCCAGCCGCTGGCGCAGCGCGCGCACCTCGTCCTCGCTGGTCGCCCCGGCCATCGCGCTCAGCACGTCGTGGAGCAGCCCGGCGCGGGTCGCGGTGGTTTCGCCCAGCCCGCCGGCCACATGCACCGAACGCACCGCCAGCGTCGCCAGCCGCTTGTCGGAAAAGCCCATCGCCTTCAGCCGGCGCAGACCGGCGGCATCGCCCGGCAGCCCCTCGCGGACGATGGCCGCCTCTTCGGCGATGATTTCCTCGATATGGCGCAGGAACCAGCGGTCGTAATGGGTGACCTGGTGGATATCCTCCAGGCTCAGCCCCTCGCGGAAGGCCTGGCCCACCACCAGCAGCCGGTCGGGCGTGGCGCGGGCCAGCGCGGCGATCACCTCGTCGCGCCCGGCGCCTTCCAGCGCCACCACCCGGTTGAAGCCATCGAGCCCGGTTTCCAGCCCGCGCAGCGCCTTTTGCAGCGATTCCTTCAGGTTGCGGCCAATCGCCATCACCTCGCCCACCGACTTCATCGCGGTGGAGAGCAGCGGCTCGGCGCCCTTGAACTTCTCGAAGGCAAAGCGCGGGATCTTGGTGACGACGTAATCGATGGTCGGCTCGAAGCTGGCCGGCGTCGCCCCGGTGATCTCGTTGGTGATTTCATCCAGCGTATAGCCGACGGCCAATTTGGCCGCCACCCGGGCAATCGGGAAGCCGGTGGCCTTCGACGCCAGCGCAGACGAACGTGAAACGCGCGGGTTCATCTCGATCACGATCAGCCGGCCATCCTTGGGGTTGACCGCGAACTGGACGTTCGACCCGCCCGTCTCCACCCCGATCTCGCGCAGCACGGCGATGCTGGCGCTGCGCATGATCTGGTATTCCTTGTCGGTCAGCGTCAGGGCCGGCGCGACGGTGATCGAATCCCCGGTGTGGACCCCCATCGGATCGACGTTCTCGATGCTGCAGATGATGATGGCGTTGTCGTGCCGGTCGCGCACGACTTCCATCTCGTATTCCTTCCAGCCCAGCAGGCTTTCCTCGATCAGCACCTCGGTGGTCGGGCTGGCATCAAGGCCGCTGCGCACGATGGTCTCGAATTCGTGCTTGTTATAGGCGATGCCGCCGCCGGTGCCGCCCAGGGTAAAGCTGGGGCGGATGATCGCCGGCAGGCCGGTCCGTTCCAGTACGGCAAAAGCCTCTTCGACGGTGTGGGCCACGCCCGAACGCGCGGATTCGAGGCCGATCTTGTCCATCGCCTCGCGGAACCGCTGGCGGTCTTCGGCCTTGTCGATGGCATCGGCATCGGCGCCGATCATCTGCACGCCCAGCCGCTCCAGCGTGCCATCGTTGAACAGCGCCAGCGCGGTGTTCAGCGCGGTCTGCCCGCCCATGGTCGGCAGCAGCGCATCGGGGCGTTCCTTTTCGATGATCCGGGCGACCACTTCGGGGGTGATCGGTTCGATGTAGGTCGCGTCGGCGAATTCCGGGTCGGTCATGATCGTCGCCGGGTTCGAATTGACGAGGATGACGCGATAGCCCTCCTCCTTCAGCGCCTTGATCGCTTGCGTGCCCGAATAGTCGAACTCGCAGGCCTGACCGATAATGATCGGCCCCGCGCCGATGACCAGGATCGAGGAGATGTCAGTGCGTTTGGGCATTAGGGTTTGACCGCGCCTATAAGAGCTACAAAAAAAGTGGCTACTTGAACAACATTACCAAATACTGGGTCGCGCAACAGACTAACAACCCCCTGCCTTGGCGGCTCTGGAATTGTCAAAAGCACTTCCAATGCTCTAATTAATCCAAATATCTGAGCGCGGTCATGATTATTAACTATTTTTTCGCAGGCATCCTCCATATCACTTAAAATATGAAGGGCCTGATAGACCTTTGGAGGCTCAATAATTCCAGTCCATTTAGAGCTATCCACAGAATCAATATTTAATACTTCATCCTGGCCTTCATCGACCTTTCTGGATCCTTTTCCCGTCAACCGGAAATAGCGTCCAGATTCTGCGAATTTGGTCTCGACTAAGCCACTATCGCATAGATCAATCAAAACCGCTCTCACATCGCCGCCGGTAAGAAGCTTCTTGTCGACCAACTGGCTTGCGAGGAACCACCCCTTGCGATGATCATAAAAGCTATCGCCGGGACCAAATGGTTGATCGGCGGCCTGCTTCAATGCTGACAGGACGTCAAATTGCCGTTTAGAAATGAGGGGGTTGCCGCTCACCCCAGCCCCCCCACAAACCGCTCGAACAGATAGAAGCTGTCCATCGGCCCCGGGCTGGCCTCGGGGTGGTATTGCACGCTGAACGCCGGCTTGCCCTTTACCGCGATGCCGCAGTTGCTGCCGTCGAACAGCGAGAGGTGGGTTTCCTCCACCCCGGCGGGCAGGCTGGCATTGTCCACCGCAAAGCCGTGGTTCATGCTGGTGATCTCGACCACGCCGTCTTCCAGCCGCTTGACCGGATGGTTCGCGCCGCGGTGACCCTGGTGCATCTTGATCGTCCTGGCCCCGGCGGCCAGCGCCAGCATCTGGTGGCCAAGGCAGATGCCGAAGACGGGAATGTTCCGTTCCAGCAGCCCCTTGATCACCGGCACGGCATAGAGCCCGGTGGCCGCCGGATCGCCCGGCCCGTTAGAAAGGAACACGCCCGCCGGCTCCAGCGCCAGCACCTGTTCCAGCGTGGTTTCGCCCGGCACCACGGTAACGCGCGCCCCGGCCTTGACCAGATTGCGGAAGATATTGTCCTTCGCGCCGAAATCCATCGCCACCACGTGCGGGCGGGCATCGCGCGGGGATCGGGCATAGCCCTTGCCCAGCGCCCAGGTGCCGCCTTCCCAGCCTTCGGCAGCCTTGCGGCTGACCTGCCTCGCAAGGTCCATCCCTTCCAGCCCCGGCCAGTCGCGCGCGCGGGCCAGCAGCGCGGGCAGGTCGAAGTTCCCGGCGGGATCGTGCGCGATCACCGCATTGGGCGCGCCCGACAGGCGGATGCGGCGGGTGAGCGCGCGGGTGTCGATGCCCGAGAGGCCGATCTTGCCCTTGGCCGCCAGCCATGCCTCGAACCGCCCGGTGGAGCGGAAATTGCTGGGCGCGGTGACATCCTCGCGCACCACGCAGCCCACCGCGCCATCGACCCTGCTTTCCAGATCCTCGTCATTCACGCCGACATTGCCGATGTGCGGGAAGGTGAAGGTAACGATCTGCCCGGCATAGCTGGGATCGGTCATCACTTCCTGATAGCCGGTCATCGCGGTGTTGAAGCACACCTCGCCCACCGCGCTGCCGGTGGCGCCAAAGCCCCGGCCCCAGATCACATGGCCATCGGCCAGCACCAGCACGCCGGTGGCTCCATCGGGTTTGGGCGCAGACGAAAGGGCGGCGTCGGCCATGAAGAGGGCGCTCCGTAAGGGTTTCCGGCAATGGGTGCTAAGGGGCGGCGGGTATCCCCCATGGCCTGCCCCGTCAACCTTCCAGCGGAGATTATTTCAGGCTAGAGCGGCCCCAGGCGGGCGGCGCCCGCGCTTATCCACGGGAATTGGTACAATGCTTCGGGAAACGATCAAGGCCGCGCAGGTGGCGGCGATGAAGAGCGGCGACAAGGGGCGGCTGGCGGCGGTGCGCCTGATCCTGGCCAAGCTGAAGGACAAGGATATCGAGCTGCGCACCGCGGCATCTTTGCCCGATGACGATGCGCTGGTGGTCGATGTTCTGCAGAAGATGGCCAAACAGCGCCGCGAATCGATCGATCTTTACATGAAGGGCGGGCGCCAGGAACTGGCCGATGCCGAAGCCGCCGAGCTGGCGGTGATCGAAGCGTTCCTGCCGCAGCAGATGGGCGAGGATGACGTCAAGGCGGCCATCGCCGCCATCATCGCCGAAACCGGCGCGGCCGGGATGAAGGACATGGGGCGCGTGATCGCCGAACTGAAGGCGCGCCACGGCACCCAGCTCGACATGGGCAAGGCCAGCGGCCTGGTCAAAGCCGCGCTGGCCTGAGGGGGGTGTCGCTCAGCCCGCAATGGCTGGACGAATTGCGCGCGCGGCTCTCGCTGTCGGCGGTGATCGGCCGCACCACGCGGCTGACCAAGGCGGGGCGCGAATTCAAGGCCTGTTGCCCGTTCCATAACGAGAAGTCGCCCAGCTTCACCGTCAACGACGAAAAGGGCTTTTACCACTGCTTTGGCTGCGGCGCCCATGGCGACGTGATCCGCTGGATGACCGACCAGCGCGGGCTGGCCTTCATGGACGCGATCCGCGAGCTGGCGGCCGAGGCGGGGATGGAAGTGCCCGCCGCCGATCCGCGCGCGGCCAAACGCGCCGAACAGGAAGCCGGGCTGCACGATGTGACTGCGGCCGCGCAGGCCTGGTTCGTCAGCCAGCTGGCCGGGGCGGAGGGCGAGCGGGCGCGGGCCTATCTCGCCACCCGGGGCTTCGATGCCCACACCGTGCAGCGCTTCGGCTTCGGCTATGCGCCGGAGGGGCGGCAGGCCTTGAAGGCGGCGCTGAAGCAGTTCCCCGAGGCGATGCTGATCGAGGCCGGGCTGCGGATCGCGGTGGACGACAAGGAGCCCTACGACCGCTTCCGTGGCCGCCTGATGCTGCCGATCGAGGATGCCCGGGGGCGGGTGATCGGCTTTGGCGGGCGGATCCTCGATGCCGCCAAGACCGATGCACCTAAGTATCTGAATTCGCCCGATACACCGCTGTTTGACAAGGGCCGCACCCTCTACAACTTCCACCGCGCCGGGCCGCTGGCGCGCAAGTCTGGCCGGCTGCTGGTGGTCGAAGGCTATATGGATGTCATCGCGCTGGCCGCCGCCGGGATCGGCGAGGCGGTGGCGCCGCTGGGCACCGCGCTGACCGAGCGGCAGATCGAGCTGCTGTGGCGCGTGGTCGAAACCCCGGTGCTGTGCTTCGACGGCGATGCCGCCGGCCAGCGCGCGGCGATGCGCGCCGTTACCCGCGCCCTGCCGCTGCTGCGCCCGGCCCACTCGCTGCGGATCGCCCGGCTGCCGCCGGGGCTGGACCCGGACGATCTGGTCAAGCAGCAGGGCGCCGGCGCGATGGAACGGCTGATCGAAGGGGCACAAAGCCTGCTCGACACGCTGTGGGCGCACGAGCGCGATGCCCTGCCGCTGACCACACCCGAGGCCAAGGCGGGGCTGAAGGCGCGGCTGCTGGCCCAGGTGGAGACCATTGCCGACAAGGACATCCAGGCGCTCTACCGGCGCGAACTGATGGACCGGTTCTCGGCCTTTGCCTTCCCCCGCCGCGAGAATGCCGGATTCACTCCGCGCCGTGGTTCGCCCGCCCCGGTGGCCCAGCGCGCCTCTGCCCCCCGCCCCGCCGGCGCCGCGACGCGCCAGCTGCTGGCCGCCGTGGTTGCCGGGCTGCTGCGCCATCCGCAGGAACTGGCCCGCCAGGCCGAGGCCCTGACCCGCCTGGCCCCGCGCGATGCGCGGATCGCGGCGCTGCTGGATGCACTTGATCAACAAACCCCGCTTGAAAGCGCGGCGCTGGGCACCATATTGGCGGCCAAAGCGCTGGCCGCACCGCAACCCGAAGACTATGCCCGCATGCCCTTCCCCTTCGTTTCGGAGGGGGTGGAGCCGCCCGAAGCGGTGCGGGCGCTGGCCGCTGCCGTGGCCATGCTGGTCGAGGAACCGCAGCTGGAGGCGGCCATCGCCGCGGCAACCGAGCGGTTCGATATCGAGGAACAGCAGCGGCTGGTGAAGAGAAAGCTGGAATTTGACGCGCGGCTGCGGCACATGGCCGGCGCAGGTGCTGATCGAGCGGTATAATTGAAATATATTCGGGGGCGCCTGGCCCCCTCGGGAATAGCGAAGACCATGATGGACGAAGAACTGGCGGGTGGCGACGACGGGATCGAGGCGGCGGGCCGTGGCGAAGGCGATGCCCCGCTGATCGATCTGAACGATGCCTCGATCAAGAAGCTGATCGCGCGCGCCAAACGGCGCGGCGTGATCACCTATGACGAGCTGAACGAGGCCCTGCCGCAAGACCAGATGTCGTCGGAGCAGATCGAGGACATCATGGCCGCGATCAGCGAAATGGGCGTCAACATCGTCGAGAGCGACGAGGATGCGGTCGAGCCCGACGATGGCAGCATGGACGAGCCCGACGATGCCGATCAGGCGCCCGAGCGGATCACCATCGAGAAGAAGAAGGAAACCATCGACCGCACCGACGATCCGGTGCGGATGTACCTGCGCGAGATGGGCGCGGTGGAACTGCTCAGCCGCGAGGGCGAAATCGCCATCGCCAAGCGGATCGAGGCCGGCCGCGACACGATGATCCTGGGGCTGTGCGAAAGCCCGATCACCTTCCACGCGATCATCCAGTGGTCGGAAGCGCTGAACAACGGCGAGATGCAGCTGCGCGAGATCCTCGATCTCGACGCCATGCTGTCGAAGGAGCCGCAGCCCGAGAACCTGACCGAAGACGGCGAGAACGATGGCGACGGCGAGATCAGCGAAAGCGTCGCCGGCCCTTCCTACAAGGAAGAGGAAGACATCGAGGAAGAGGAAGAGCAGCCCGACGAGGACGACGAGGACGGCATCGAGCGCCGCGCCAAGCGCCCGGTCGAGGAAGAGGAGGAGGACAACACCCTCAGCCTTGCCCAGATGGAAGCCCAGCTGAAGCCCGAGGCGCTGGAGCGCTTCGCCCAGATCACCGACCTGTTCCGCCGGTTTGAAAAGATCCAGAGCGAGCGGCTGGTGGCGATGGGCGCCGGCGGGGCCTTCACCCCGGCCAAGGAAAAGACCTATCAGCAGCTGCGCGAAGACCTGACCGCGCAGGTCGAGAGCGTGCAGTTCCACGCCAGCAAAATCGAATACCTGGTCGACAACCTCTATGCCTTCAACCGGCGCCTGACCGCGCTGGGCGGACAGATGCTGCGCCTGGCCGAACGCCACAAGGTCAGCCGCAAGGATTTCCTCGACAGCTATGTCGGTCACGAACTTGACGATGGCTGGCTGGCCTCGGTCGCCGGGCGCGACAAGAAGTGGTCGGCCTTTGCCGCCAACGAGGCCGACGCGGTCGAACGGATCCGCGCCGAAGTGGCCGACATTGCCGCCGCCACCGGCATGAGCCTGCCCGAGTTCCGCCGGATCGTGAACATGGTCCAGAAGGGCGAGCGCGAGGCGCGGATCGCCAAGAAGGA
>JAFECL010000032.1:26724-28215 GCA_018242165.1 Pseudomonadota bacterium | reverse complement strand
GGTGCCGCGCATCATCACCTCGTGGTGCCCGCGCCGGGCGCCGTACGAGTTGAAATCGGCCTTGGAAACCTGATGCTCCATCAGCCACTGGCCCGCCGGGCTGTCGGCCTTGATGTTGCCGGCCGGGCTGATGTGATCGGTGGTGATCGAATCGCCCAGGATCAGCAGCGGCTTGGCCTCGACGATGTCGGCCACCGGCGCCGGGGTCATGGTCATGCCCTCGAAGTAGGGCGGGTTGGCGACATAGGTGCTGCCGGCGCGCCACTGGTAGGTTTCGCTGCCGGTGACGTTGATTGCCTGCCAGTGCGCATCGCCCTTGTAGACGTCGGCATAGCGGGCCTGGAACATCGCCCGGTCCATGCAGCCGGCCATGGTCGAATAGACCTCGTCGTTGCTCGGCCAGATGTCCTTGAGGAACACATCCTGCCCGTCCTTGCCCGTGCCGATCGGGGTGGTGACGAAATCCTCGATCACCGTGCCCTTCAGCGCATAGGCCACCACCAGCGGCGGCGAGGCGAGGAAGTTGGCGCGCACGTCGGGCGAAACCCGGCCCTCGAAATTGCGGTTGCCCGAGATGACCGCGGCGGCGACCAGCCCGTTCTCGTTGATCGCCTTGCTGATCGGCTCGGCCAGCGGGCCGGAATTGCCGATGCAGGTGGTGCAGCCATAGCCGACGAGGTTGAAGCCGACATTGTCGAGGTGCTTTTGCAGCCCGGCGCGCTCAAGGTAATCGGTAACCACCTGCGAACCCGGCGCCAGGCTGGTCTTGACCCACGGCTTGGGCTTGAGGCCCAGCTCATCCGCCTTCTTGGCGACGAGGCCGGCGGCAACCAGCACGCCGGGGTTGCTGGTGTTGGTGCAGCTGGTGATCGCGGCGATGGTCACGTCGCCGTCGCCGATGGTGAAGTCCTTGCCTTCGACCGGAACGCGGGCGTGCTGCTTCTTGTAGGTCTCGGCCATGTCCTTGTTGAACACGTCATCGACGTCGGGCAGCGAAACGCGGTCCTGCGGGCGCTTCGGGCCGGCGAGGCTGGGGACGACGGTGCCGAGGTCCAGCTCGAGCGTCGAGGAGAAGACCGGCTCGACCGCGGGATCGATCCAGAAGCCCTGCTCCTTGGCATAGGCCTCGACCAGCGCGATCTGCTCTTCGGCGCGGCCGGTCAGGCGCAGGTAATCGAGGGTCTTGTCATCGATCCCGAAGAAGCCGCAGGTCGCGCCATATTCGGGGGCCATGTTGGCCAGCGTGGCGCGATCGGCCAGGGTCAGGCCGGCAAGGCCGGGGCCGTAGTATTCGACGAAGCGGCCGACCACGCCGTGCTTGCGCAGCATGTTGGTGCAGGTCAGCACGAGATCGGTGGCGGTGACGCCTTCCTTCAGCGCGCCGGTGAACCTGAAGCCGACCACTTCGGGGATCAGCATCGAGACCGGCTGGCCCAGCATCGCCGCCTCGGCCTCGATCCCGCCGACGCCCCAGCCCAGCACGCCCAGGCC
>JAFECL010000032.1:26119-26686 GCA_018242165.1 Pseudomonadota bacterium | reverse complement strand
AGGTTCACCTGGTGGCAGATGCCGGTGCCCGGGGGCACGGCGTAGAAGTTGTTGAGCGACTTCGAGCCCCACTTGAGGAAGTCGTACCGCTCCATGTTGCGGTGGTATTCGATCTCGACGTTCTGCTCGAAGGCCTTGGGGTGGCCGAATTCGTCGACCATCACCGAGTGGTCGATCACCAGGTTGACCGGCACCAGCGGGTTGATCTTGCTGGTATCGCCGCCCAGCTTGGCGATGGCATCGCGCATCGCCGCCAGATCGACCACGCAGGGCACCCCGGTGAAATCCTGCAACAGCACCCGGGCCGGGCGATACTGGATCTCGTTGCTGCTTTCGCTGGGGTTCTTCTGCCAGTCGACCACCGCCTGGATGTCGGCGGTGGAAACGGTGAAGCCGCCATCTTCGAAGCGCAGCAGGTTTTCCAGCAGCACCTTCATGCTGAACGGCAGGCGGCGGATGTCGCCCAGCTTGGCCGCGGCCTTGGCCAGCGAATAGTAGGCGATCTCGCGCCCACCAACCTTCATCGTGCTGCGCGTGCCGAGCGTGTCCTGTCCGACCTGGGTCATG
>JAFECL010000032.1:13425-26071 GCA_018242165.1 Pseudomonadota bacterium | reverse complement strand
CCCCCCGAAAATGCCCCGATGCGGCGGTTTAGACTAAAGTGAGGTCTGCTCGACGTGATCGGGCGCGTGGCCCCTGGTGCCCCACCAGCAGCCGGCCACGATCAGGATCGCCCCGCCGACGGTGGGCGCGGTCAGCGCCTCGCCGAACCACAGCCGGCCCATCAGTGCCGACCAGGGGAAGGCCGAATACTCGATCGGCACCAGCCACTGGGTTTCGGCCCGGGCATAGGCCCAGCCCAGCAGCATCAGCGAGACCGCCGCCAGCGCCGCGCCGCCGCCGATCAGCCAGACCGCGTGGGGCGCCGGCGCTACCCAGACGAAAGGCGCCACCGGCAGCAGGACCAGCCCGCCGAACAGGAATTGCGACAGTGCCACCTCATCAGGCCGCGCAACCTGGGCCTGCTGGCGCTGGAGGATCAGGTTCCAGGCATAGAGCAGTGCCGAAAGCAGGATCGCCGCCACGCCGGCCAGCGCGGCGCCGTGGCTTGCCGTGCCCCCGGCATTTTCGCCCAGCCGCCCCCAGGCGATCACCCCCACCCCGGCCAGCCCCAGCAGGCTGGCCTGCCAGGCGCGCGGGCCGACCGGCTCCTTCAGCACCAGCGCGGCGAGGAACAGCGCGATCAGCGGGGCGATGAACGACAGCGCCATGCCGGTGGCCATCGGGGTGCGGACCAGCCCCCAGAAGAAGGTTGCGGCCATTACCGCGCCTACCGCGCCGCGCGTCAGGTGCAGCCGGAGCACCGGCCATTCGGGCACCCGCCCGCCGCGCAGCCACCAGATCGGCAGCATCAGCGCCACCCCCCAGGCGGCGCGCAGCAGCATCGCCTCGAAGGCCCCGACCGCGGTCGAACCCGATTTCATCACCGCGTCCATCACGCTGAAGGTGGCGATCCCGCCCAGCGCGGAGAGCACGGGCAACAGGGGCGGGCGGCTGCTCATCGCCACACCATGGCCGAGGCCGGTGCCGCGCGCCAGCCCTGCCGCGCACGATCAGCACGGCTTATCCCGCGTCATTACCAGCGCCCGGCTTGCGGGGGGTGGGGCAAAGCGGCTAAAAACGGCCCGCGCCGGCCATGACGGAGCGGCGACAAGTTACGGAACGGATTGACGAAATGGCAAAGCTGCGGGGTACTTTGGGGGGCATGGCCATGCTGCTGGCCTCGGCCGGGGTGGCGGTGGCCGCCCAGCCGCGCGCGCCCGACAACCTGCTGCCCGGCACCGCCGGCCCCCAGCCCGCCCCCAGCCCGCGCGCCACGCCGCGCCCGGCCCCGGCCCCGGCGATCGCCAGCCAGCCGGTGGTCCAGCCGCTGCCGGGCGAGGCGGGGGCCCAGCCGGCGACGGTCCAGCCGCTCGGCCCCCAGCCGGCGCCGATGCCGGTGATGACCTGGGATCTGGCCGATGCCCAGGCGCTGCTGGCCTTCATCGAAAGCGCGGTGGAAGCCGAAGGGCTGACCCCGGCCGACTATCAGCCCGACGCATTGCGTGCCGCCATTGCTGCCGGGCCGGGCGCGGCGCTCGATCTGCAGGCCAGCCGCAGCTTCGACTGGCTGGTGGAAGACCTGCGCGACGGGCGCACGCCGCTGAACGCGCGGGTCCAGTGGTTCGCGGTCGATACCGATGTCGATGCCACGCCCACCGCCAGCGTGCTGGCCAAGGCGCTGGCCAGCCACGACATCGCCGGCACCCTGCTGGCGCTGGACCCGGACAATGGCGAATTCGCCGCGCTGAAGGCCGCGCTGGCGGCGCTGCCGGCCGAGGTGCCGCCAGTGCCCAAGGGGATCACCCCGCTGCCCGGCACCCTTACCCCGGCCACTCTCAAGCGCCAGCGCGAGGCGCTGCGGGTCAATATCGAGCGCTGGCGCTGGCTGCCGCGCGACCTGGGGGTGATCTACCTGATCGCCAACGTTCCCGAATTCCAGGTGCGGCTGGTTTCCAACCACGCGATCATCCGCACCTATCGCACCGTGGTCGGCAAGCCGGGGCGCACCGCGACGCCCCAGCTGGCCGAGCGGGTGCAGGCGGTGGTCTTCAATCCGACCTGGACCGTGCCGCAGTCGATCGTCCAGGGCGAGGGGCTGGGGGCCAAGCTGCTCGCCAACCCCGACAAGGGCTACAAGGTCACGACCAGCGCCGATGGCACCGTCAACGTGGTGCAGCTGCCCGGGCCGAAGAATTCGCTGGGGATGATGAAGATCGACATGCCCAACCCGCACGCGATCTACCTGCATGACACCCCCAGCCGCGGCCTGTTCAACGCCAAGGTCCGCGCCTTTTCGCACGGCTGCATCCGCACCGAAAAGGCGGTGGAGCTGGGGATGATCATGGCCATGCTGGGCGCCGGCCTGACCCCGCAGGAGGCCGAGGCCAAGACCCTGGCCAAGAAGTACGCCCGCGTCACCATGACCAAGACCTTCCCGGTCTACATCACCTATTTCACCTATGGCCGCGACACCTCGGGCCAGCTGACCGCCTTTGGCGACATCTATGGCCGCGACAAGCCGGTGGTGACCAGCCTGAACGCCCCGCGCGAACTGCACACCACCGCGCGGGTGGGCGAGCAGGAAGTGATCGTGGCCGACGATCCGCTTTAGGCGGGTGGGAGACTAGCTTATGCGTGGTCTGATGGCGGTGGGGTTGGTCTGGCTGACGCTTGCCGGGTGCCACCAGACGAGCGCCACAGCCGATGACTCGTCAACAACCGGCGGGCGCTACCACGGTGTGGGGATCATGGATGCCGACCGCGGGTGGCGGCATATGAATTTGGCCAACAAGCCAGAAGACTCGACGCGAGCAAGGTTGGCCGATGATGATCACGTGATCGTGACGATGGACAACCGAACCGGGGAATTGCGCCAGTGTGGCGACCGCAGCGGGGTATGTGTCAGCATGAACCCGTGGAGCCATCCGGCTGCGGCAAGCGCGCCGGTTCCACTCGCGGATCATTTCAACGAGGCAGCCGATACGGCCAGCAGTGATGAGCCATCGGGCGCAGCCTCACAATCCGCCACGGTGACGATCAAGACTGGAAAGCCCGGCGGCTGATCTTCGGCCGGTTCGCCCTTAGACTTCGCCGATCCGGTCCGCGTAGAGCAGGCGCCCGCCCGACAGGCGCCACAGCGCTTCGTCGAACTGGTCGGGAGACATGGCGAAGCAGCCTTCGGAGCGGCCCAGCTTGCCCCATTTGCCCAGCATGTCGGGCGCGGCGTACCAGGCGGGGTGGATCACGATCGCGCGATCCAGCGCGTTGGAATTGTCGCCCTCCAGCCCCTTCAGCCGGATCGAGACGCCGTATTTGCCGTTGTACCACTCGCAGGTCAGGTACCCGCCTCGCGAGGTGGCTTCCGAACCGACCGAGTTCGAGAAATGCTTCAGCCAGCCATCATGCTCCGGGTCCGAACCGCGCCCATGGGCCACCAGGAACGAGCGGATCGTGCCGCTCTCCAGATCGGCGAAGTGCAGCCGGGGCAACGCTGAGGGCAGGCCGAAATCGGCCACCGCCACCACATCGCGCCGCCACAGCGCGGCACCGGCCTTTTCCGCCTCGCGCGCGGCGATCTCCATCACTTTCAGCTGATAGGGGGTGTGCGGGCTGACCTGGGCAAAGACGCGCCCCGGCTTGGCGAGCGTTGCGCCCGCCGCCAGTGCCCCGCCGAGCGCCTGCCGCCTGCTGATCGTAGTCATCGGCCAAGGATAACCTGATTCGCGGGCAATTTCATCCCGAAACCGTAGCGGCCTCGGCGGCCAGCTGTGCCAGCGCGGCACCATCCAGCCGCATCACCGTCCACTCGTCCATCGGCCGGGCCCCCAGCTTGCGGTAAAACCCGATCGCCGGCTCGTTCCAGTCGAGCACCCACCATTCGAACCGGGCGCAGCCGCGCTCCAGCGCCAGCGCCGCCAGATGGGCCAGCAGCGCCTTGCCCAGCCCCGAACCGCGCGCGGCGGGCCGCACGAACAGATCCTCGAGGTAGATCCCCGGCTTGCCCTCGAAGGTCGAGAAATTGTGGAAGAACAGCGCGAAACCCTGCGCCTCGCCGTCGATCTCGCCGATCACCACCTCGGCCTTGGGATGGGGGCCGAACAGGTGCTGGCCCAGCAGTTCGGGGTCGAAGCGCACCTCGTGGGCCAGCTTTTCGTAGTCGGCAAGGTCGTGGATGAACTGGCCGATCAGGGGCAGATCGTCGGGGCGGGCGGGGCGGATCGCGATGGTCATGCCGGCGCCTTACCAAGCCTGAAGCGCGCCGGCTATATTGGCTTGATCACCATTCTGTCACCCGCCAGCTCGACCTTGCCCAGCTGTTTCAGCGCGCTCTGGCCCAGCAGGTTGGTGGTCAGGCCCTGCATCACCACCGCCTGAACATCGTGCAGTTCGCGCCCGGCGACCTCCAGCCGGTCGATCCGCACCAGCGCGGCCATGCCCGTGCCCGAAGCGGTGCGCATGATCGGGCGGAACTGGTCCGGCGTGACATTGATGCCCAGATCGCGCGCCTCGGCCTCGCCGATGGCTACCAGATCGGCGCCGGTATCGATCAGGAACGGTGCCTCGCGCCCGTTGACCCGGGCGGTCAGGTGGAACTGGCCGGCACCGTCACGGTCGATCCGGGTTTCGGCCACTTCGCGGCGCACCGCCTGCTGCGGGTGCGGGCTGTCCTGCTGGCTCCACGGATCGTAGGCCCCGGAGGCGCTGGAGGTGCCCGAAGCGCCGATCTGGACCATGGCCGGGGTGGCCGCCGGCGCGCTGGCCGGGCCCATGAAACGATGCGCCAGCAGCAGCATGGCGATGATCGCGGCAAAGGTGGTGCCAAGCAGACGGGCCATGGCGCGGCCCTAGCACCACAGGGGTTACCATCTCGCCAACGCCGCCCCGGCCCGTTAAGGCCTAGTTCCAAGGGACTGTTAACCGGCGCCTTGCGAGGAGTGAGCGATGCCCGCCACCGGCTCTGCCATCCATGACGACTGCGCCCGCCCGGGTGCCATGGCCGGGTGGCTGTTGTGCGCCTGCCTGGGCCTGCTGGCCGCCTGCGGTGGCGACAGCGGCGGGACCAGTTCGACCCCGGCACCCGCCACCACCCCGACCGCGACGGCCACCCCCACCCCGACGCCAACCCCTACCGCCACCACCACCCCGGCAGCGGTGTTCCAGACCGCCGAGTACAATCGCTCGGACGGCGCGCCTTATCACAACGCGATCGCCGCCTGGCAGGTCGGAGCGACCGGCACGGGGGTGACCATCGGCATCGTCGACAGCGGGATCGACACCGCCAACCCCGAGTTCTCCGGACGAATCAGCCCGCTTTCCACCGATGTCACCGGCCTGAACCGCGGCCTGATCAACGCCGACAGCGATCATGGCACCGATGTCGCGCTGACCGCTGCCGCCGCGCGCGACAATAGCGGGGTGCTGGGCATCGCCTGGAACGCCCGGCTGTTCATGGCCCGTGCCGACAGCTCGGGATCCTGCGCCACCACCAAGGGCTGTTCCTATTCCGACACCAATATCGCCGCCGGGCTGGACGCCGCGGTGGCGGCGGGCGCGCGGGTGGTCAACATCTCGCTGGGTGGCGATCCGGCGGCGCAGGTGATGAAGAACGCCATCGCCCGCGCGGCAACGGCCGGGGTGCTGGTGGTGGTTTCCGCCGGCAACGATGCCACCGCCAACCCCGATCCCTTCGCGATGGATCTGCGCGCGGCGGGCAACGGCAACGTGATCATCGCCGGGTCGGTCGACAAGACCGGCACGATCTCGACCTTTTCCGACCAGGCCGGCAGCGAGGCGCAGTACTACCTTGCCGCGCTGGGGGATTCGATCTGCTGCACCTATCAGAACGGGCAGATCAAGATCACCATCCAGAACGGCCAGCGTTTCGTCGAGGTCTTTTCGGGCACCAGCTTTTCGGCACCGCAAATTGCCGGGGCGGCGGCGCTGCTGTTCCAGGCCTTTCCCAGCCTGACCGCGACCCAGGTGGTCGACCTGCTGCTCAAGACCGCCCGCGATGCCGGCGCGACCGGGACCGATCCGGTCTATGGCCGGGGGATCCTCGACATTGCCGCCGCCTTCGCGCCGCAGGGCGGGCTGGCGCTGCCGGGCGGCACCGCGCTGGTTGCGCTGGGTGGCACCACGACCTCGACCGCGATGGGCGATGCCGCCGGCAAGGCCAGCCTGCCGGCGGTGGCGCTCGACAGCTATGGCCGGGCCTATCGGGTCGATCTGGCCAGCGGGATGCGCGGCGCCGGGCTGGTGCCGCACCTGGCGCCCGCGCTGGCCAGCCGGGCGGTGACCGCCGGCGGCACGCTGGGCCCCGCCAGCCTGGCCCTGTCGATCGACGCCAGCCCCGGTGCGCAGGCCTTGCCATGGCGCGGCGCGCTGCGGCTGGGGCGCGATGATGCCGACATGGCGCGGGTGCTGGCCGGGCGGATGGCGGCGCGGATCGCCCCGCAGACCACGCTGGGCTTCGCCTATGTCCAGGGGGCCGACGGGCTGGTCGCCCAGCTGTCCGGGGCCAGCCAGCCGGCCTTCCTGGTTGCCGGCGGGCCGGTCGATGATCCCGGGTTCCAGCGCCAGGGGCTGAACGCCGTGGCGCTGCGGCGCCAGCTGGGTCGCTGGGGCCTGACCGTCAGCGGCGAGAGCGGGCGGGTTGCGCGGCCCGAGCAGCCCGGCGCGCCGGCCTTGCGGGCCAGCGATCCCACCACCCGCTTCGGCCTGATGCTCGACCGCCGCGCCGGCCCGCTGGAGCTGACCCTGGGGGCCAGCTGGCTGCGCGAAAGCGGCACCTTGCTGGGGGCGCGGTTCAACCCGGCGCTGGGGCTGGGGGGCGCGGAAACCATGCTGGCCGACGCCGGGCTGGCCCTGAACCCCGGCGGCGGCTGGCGCCTTGCTGCCGCGCTGCGCCAGGGGTGGAGCCGCGCGCACGGGGCGATGGGCACCGTAGCGCTGAGCAGCCGGGCCTGGTCGCTCGATGCGAGCCTTGCCGGGATGTGGCGCCCGGGCGACAGCCTGGCGCTGCGGCTGGCCCAGCCGATGCGGATCGAGCGCGGCGGGATCGACCTGCTGCTGCCGGTCAGCTGGAGCTATGCCACCCGCCAGGCCAGTTTCGCGCACGAGACGCTGAACCTTGCCCCGCAGGGCCGCGAGCTCGATGCCGAGCTGGCCTATCGCACCCCGCTGCTGGGCGGCAGCGCCACCGCCAACCTGTTCTGGCGGCGCGAACCGGGCCACTATGCCACGCTGGGCGACGAGGCAGGCGTGGCGCTAGGCTGGCAGGTGGGGTTCTAGGTCCTGACCCTAGGCCTTCACCGGCAGGCGGGTGGTTTCCTTCACCTGCTCCAGCACCGCATAGGTCCGCGTTTCGCGCACCCCCGGCACCGAGGCGAGGATGTTGCCGAGGAACAGGCGGTAGGCGGTCATGTCCGAAACCCGCGCCTTGACCAGATAGTCGAACCCGCCCGCGACCATGTGGCATTCGAGGATCTCGGGGATCGAGCGGACGTGATCGGCAAAGGCGCGGAAGACATCGTCGGTGGTCCGGTCGAGCAGCACCTCGACGAAGATCAGCAGGTCGCAATCGAGCGCGCGCGGTTCGACCAGCGCCACCGTCGCCTTGATCACCCCGCGCGCGCGCAGCCGGCGCACCCGTTCGTGGCAGGCGGCGGGCGAGAGGCCGCAGGCGCGGGCCAGTTCCTGGTTGGTGATCCGCCCGTCGGTCTGCAGAATGTCGAGCAGCCGGCGATCGGTGGCATCAAGGGAATAGTCTTCGGCCATATAGCCGTTCAATCACCATGAATTCGGATTGGCAATCCAAAATACGAAGCACATTCGCCCAATGCCGGGTTACAAGGTGATGCTGTTCGTTGCGGAAGGTCACCTCACATGTCCACCAGGCCCACCATGTTCGACTGGGATGCGCTCGATGCCGGCAAGTTCGCCGACGAGGATGCGCTGGTGCCCCGCCTGCTGGCCCGGGCCCCGCTGGATGGCGGCGAACGCACCGCCGTGGTGGCAGAGGCGGCGCGGCTGGTGGCCGGCGCCCGCGCCTCGGCGAAGAAGCAGGGCGTGGTCGAGAGCTTCCTCAAGGAATTTTCGCTGGGCACGCGTGAGGGGCTGGCGCTGATGTGCCTGGCCGAGGCGCTGCTGCGCACCCCCGATGCCGAAACCCGCGACCGGCTGATCGCCGAGAAGATCAGCATGGCCGATTGGGCCAGCCACCTCGGCCAGTCCGACAGCCTGTTCGTCAACGCCAGCACCTGGGGCCTGATGCTGACCGGCAAGCTGGTCGATGTCGAGGAGGAGGCGCGGCGCGATGTCGGCGGGTTCCTCAAGCGCCTCACCGCCCGGGCGGGCGAACCGGTGATCCGCCAGGCGGTGGTTGCGGCGGTCAAGATCATGGGCGAGCAATTCGTGCTGGGCCGCGACATTCAGGCCGCGCTGGCCCGGGCCAGGCGCGAGAAGATGCTGTGCAGCTTCGACATGCTGGGCGAAGGGGCCCGCACCGCCGAGGATGCCGCGCGCTATGCCGCGATCTATGCCGCCGCGATCGAGGCGGTGGGCGCGGCGGCGGGCGGCGCGGGGCCCGAAGCCGGGCACGGCGTTTCGGTCAAGCTGTCGGCGCTGTGCCCGCGTTACGAGGCGGCGCAGGAAGAGCGGGTCTGGGCCGAGCTTTACCCGCGCCTGAAGGATCTGGCGCTGATCGCCGCGCGGCACGACCTGAACTTCGCGATCGACGCCGAAGAGGCGGACCGGCTGGTGCTCTCGCTCAAGCTGGTCGAGCGGCTGGTGGCCGAACCCGAGCTGGGCCAGTGGCGCGGCCTTGGCGTGGTGGTGCAGGCCTATCAGAAGCGCGGTGAAGCGGTGATCGAGCATCTGGCCGCTCTGGCCCGGGCCAGCGGCAGGCGGATCATGGTCCGGCTGGTCAAGGGGGCCTATTGGGACAGCGAGATCAAGCGCGCCCAGGTGGCCGGCATGCCCGACTATCCGGTTTTCACCACCAAGGCGGCAACCGACCTGTCGTACCTTGTCTGCGCCGAGGCGCTGATCCGCGCCGCGCCCCACCTCTATCCGCAGTTCGCCAGCCACAACGCCCATACCCTCGCGGCGGTGCGGACCATGGCGGCGCGGGCCGGAGTGACGATCGAGCACCAGCGGCTCCACGGGATGGGCGAGGCCCTCTACCAGGCGGCCAGCGAGCACTATGGCCCGCTGACGGTACGGGCCTATGCTCCGGTTGGCGGGCACGAGGAATTGCTGCCCTATCTGGTCCGCCGGCTGCTCGAAAACGGCGCCAATTCGTCGTTCGTCCACGCCCTGCTCGACGAGGCGATCCCGCCCGAGGCGGTGGTGCAATGCCCGATTGCGGCGGTGGCGGCCTATCCTGTCCGCCATCCGAAAATTCCGGTGCCGCAGGGCATCTACGGTGCCGCCCGCGCCAACCCGCTGGGCCGCGACATGACGCAGGCGGCGGTGCGGCAGGCCCACGCCGCCGAGCTGGCCCGCTGCGCCACGGCGCGCCTCGCCAGCGGGCCGATCATCGGCGGCGCGATGCGGACCGATGGCCCCGCGCCGGTGCATTCGCCCAGCGACCCCGCCGTGGTGGTGGGCATGGTGACCGAGGCGAGCGGTGCCGATATCGACGCCGCCGTGGCCCGCGCCCGCGCCGCGCAACCGGCGTGGGACAGCGCCGGCGGCCCGGCCCGCGCGGCGGTGCTGCGCGCCTGCGGCGATGCGCTGGAAGGGGCGACCGACGCGCTGATCGCGCTGCTGGCCCGCGAGGCTGGCAAGACCTTCAACGATGCCGTCGCCGAAGTGCGCGAAGCGGTCGACTTCTGCCGCTATTACGCCGATCTTGCGGCGCGCGAATTCGGCGATGCCATCGCGCTGACCGGCCCGGTTGGCGAAACCAACCACTGGGGCCTTGGTGGGCGCGGCGTGTTCGCCTGCATCAGCCCGTGGAACTTCCCGCTGGCGATCTTCACCGGGCAGATCATGGCCGCGCTGGCCGCCGGCAACGCGGTGCTGGCCAAGCCGGCCGAGCAGACCCCGCTGGTCGCGGCGGAAGCGCTGGGCCTGTTCCACCACGCCGGGCTGGATCCGGACCTGCTGACGCTGCTGCCCGGCGACGGGGCGACGGTGGGGGCGGCGCTGGTTACCCATCCGGGGATCGACGGGGTGGCCTTCACCGGGGGCACCGACACCGCCCGCGCGATCAACCGCGCGCTGGCCGAGCGGCCCGGCCCGATCATTCCGTTCATTGCCGAAACCGGCGGGCTCAATGCCATGTTCGTCGATACCACCGCGCTGAAGGAGCAGGTGGTCGATGACGTGGTGCTTTCGGCCTTCGGTTCGGCCGGGCAGCGCTGTTCGGCGTTGCGCCTGCTGTTCCTGCCCGAAGACAGCGCCGACGGGGTGATCGAATGCCTGAAGGGTGCGCTGGCCGCGCTGCGGCTGGGCGACCCGGCCGACCCGGCCACCGACATCGGCCCGGTGATCGATGCCGAGGCGCTGGCCGCGCTGGAGGCCCATGCCGCGCGGCTGGAGGGCGAGGGGCGGATCCTTGCCCGCCACCCGGGCTGCGACCTGCCCGGCCATTTCTTCGCGCCCCTGATCGCCGAGGTGCCGGAACCCGATTACCTGACCCGCGAGACCTTCGGCCCGGTGCTGCACGTCTGCCGCTATCGCGCCGACCAGTTCGAGCCCTATGCCCGCCGCCTTGCCGCGCTGGGCTATGGGCTGACGCTGGGGGTGCACAGCCGGATCGAACGTTTTGCCCGCCAGGTGCAGGCGCTGGTTCCCGCCGGCAACATCTACGTTAACCGGGGGATGACCGGGGCCGTCGTCGGCGTCCAGCCGTTCGGCGGGCTGGGCCTGTCGGGCACCGGGCCCAAGGCCGGCGGGCCGCATGCGCTGCACCGCTTTGCCAACGAGCGCGCGGTATCGGTCAACATCATGGCGCAGGGGGGCGATCCGGCGCTGTTGCAGCTGGGCTGACGCAAACGGGCTGGCAAGTTGTCAAATGCCACCTATAGTCGCAGCCATGACCATGGCCCTGCTCACCCCCGTCCGCCTCGGCAGCCTCGATCTGCCGAACCGTATCCTGATGGCTCCGCTGACCCGCGCCCGCTCCGATCGGGCCGGGGTGCCCAACGATCTGATGGCCGAATACTATGTCCAGCGCGCCAGCGCCGGGCTGATCATCAGCGAGGCGACCGGGATCAATCGTGAGGGGCTGGGGATGCCCAATGCGCCGGGGATATGGAACGCCGATCAGGTTGCCGGCTGGGCCCGCGTGACCGACGCCGTGCACCGCGCCGGCGGGCGGATCATGCTGCAGCTGTGGCACATGGGCCGGGTGGTGCACCCCAGCGTTTCGGGGATGGAGCCGGTTTCGGCCTCGGCCACCGCCGCCCCGGGCAAAGTCCACACCTACGAGGGCAAGGCCGATTTCGCCGTGGCCCGGGCGATGAGCCGCGATGATATCGCCCGCCTGCTCGACGATTATGCCCAGGCCGCGCGCAACGCGCGAGCGGCGGGGTTCGACGGGATCCAGCTGCATGCCGCCAACGGCTATCTGATCGACCAGTTCCTGCGCGATGGCACCAACCTGCGCGACGATGACTATGGCGGGCCGATCGCCAACCGGGTGCGGCTGCTCGACGAGGTCGTGGCGCGGCTGCTGGGTGAGTGGGAGGCCGGGCTGGTCTCGGTCCGCCTCTCGCCCAACGATGCGGTGCAGGGGGTGGCCGACAGCGACCCCGTGGCGCTGTTCAGCGCTGCCGCCCAGGTGCTCGACCGGCACGGCATCGGCTTTCTCGAAATGCGCGATCCGCCGCCCGCCGGCACCTTCGGCAAGGGCGACGGGCCGCGCCGCCTGCCGCTGATGCGCCAGCACTTCCGCGGGGCCGTGGTCGATAATTGCGACTATTCAGCCGAAGAGGCCGAGGCGGCGGTGGCCAGCGGCGCCGCCGATGCCATCGCTTTCGGGCGGCCCTATATCTCGAACCCCGATCTGGTCGAACGGATCGCGCGCGGGGTGGAATGGGCCCCCAACCTTGACGGTACCGCCTATTGGTACGTGCCGGGGCCCAAGGGTTATACCGACTATCCGGTGCTGGCCGAAGCTGCGGGCTGAGCCGCCGGCGCGCCGGCCCGTGCCAGAACCAGCCCCATGGCGACCAGCGCCATGCCGAAGCCATCGCGCCAGCCCAGCGCCTCGCCAAAGGCGAGCCAGCCGGTGATGACCCCGACGGCGGGCTGGGTCAGCAACATCAGCCCGACCACCAGCGGGCGGAAATGCCCCAGCGCATAGACCAACAGCCCCTGGCCGATGATCTGGCTGAGCAGGGCCAGGATCACCACCGGGGCCCAGCCGCCGTGGATCAGCCCGGTGGCATGGCCGGGCCAGACCGGCTCACCCAGCAGCAGCGCGATCACCAGCATCCCCGGCACCGCCGAAAGGCCCGACAGCACCAGCAGCGCCCAGCTGCCGATCCGCTCGCGCGCGGCCTGCAGCAGCACGAGGTAGCCGAAGTAGAACAGCCCGGCGATCAGGCACGAAAGATCGCCCAGCAGGGTCGTCCGGCTGACCGCCGCCGAACGGCCGAGCAGGATCGCCGCGCCGGCCAGCGCCGCGACCAGCGCGGCAATCTCGGCCGGATGCGG
>JAFECL010000032.1:0-13415 GCA_018242165.1 Pseudomonadota bacterium | reverse complement strand
CCGAACAGCGTGGCATTGCCCAGCCGGGTGCGCGGAATGCCCCAGTGCCAGGCGGCAAGATCGAGCGCGAACAGCAGCCCGGCCAGCAGCATCGCCCCCCAGACCTTGCGCGAATGGCCGGTTAACGGCTGGCCCTGGGCGAGGGCCAGCAGCGCGGCAAACGGCAGGGCCAGGCCCATCCGCCAGAACCCGGCGGAGACTGGCCCGGTATCGGCGGCGCGAACGAAATAGGCCCCGAACGACAGCGCCAGATTGCCCCCGGCCAGCGCCGCAAGGTGCTGCCAGCGCCAGGTGGGCGGTGGGGCGACAGAGGCCATGGTGGCGTCAGTTCGGCTGCGCTGCCGGGGCTTCGGCGGGGGCGGCGGTGTCGCCGCTGGCCGCATCGCTCGCCGCCTCGTCAGCAGCGCCGGCCGCCTCGCGCGCGGCGGCGTGGGGCGGCTGCGAGGTGGTGGCATCGAGCGGCAGCATCGCGTCGCTGACCGAACCCGACAGCACCTCGCCGGCGGCGGCCTTCTGGCCATCGCCCTTGCCGTGGCAAGCGGTCAGGCCCAGCACGAGGAGCAGGGCAAGCGTGGAACGGCTCATTCGGCGGCCTCCGTGCCGCAGGGGCGCTGCAACGCGGCGAGGAATTCGCCGTGCCGGGCCAGCAGTGCGCGATCCCATGTTTCGACCGAGACATCAAGGCCAAGCCGGGCGAGGCTGGTCACCCCCTTTTCGGCGATCCCGCAAGGGACGATCCCGGCGAAATGGGCGAGGTCCGGGTTCAGGTTGACCGCAAAGCCGTGCATCGTCACCCAGCGGCGGATCCGCACCCCGATCGCGCCGATCTTGGCTTCCTGCCCGTCGACATCGTGGGTCCAGATCCCGACCCCGGCCGCGCTGCGCCAGCTTTCCACCCCGAAATCGCCCAGCGTGGCGATCACCCAGCCTTCCATCGCGTGGACGAAGCCGCGCACGTCGCGCGCGCGCCGCGCCAGGTCGACCAGGACATAGCCGACCCGCTGACCCGGCCCGTGGTAGGTATAGCGCCCGCCACGCCCGGCGCTGACCACCTCGAAACGCGGGTCGATCAATTCGGCCGGAGCGGCGCTGGTGCCGGCGGTGTAGACCGGCGGATGTTCGAGCAGCCAGATCAGTTCGGCAGCCTCGCCAGCATGGATCGCGGTGTTGCGCGTCTCCATTTCGGCCAGCGCCTGACGATAGGGGACCTCGCCCGAAATGCGGATTTCGATTTCCCTGCGGGCATCATTGCTGGTAGCCATGGCCGGCCTTGACTGGACCGGATCGGCCCGCCGATCAAGCGCCGGATAGGCCGCGACAAGGGGATCATGATGCGTTTTGACAGCAACCGGGCCTGGAACGAGGCGATGGCGATCGTCCGTGCCAATCGCGAGGTGCTGCCGGTGCTGGCCGGGGTGTTCTTCCTGCTGCCCGCGCTGGTGCTGGCGCTGTTCTTCGGTGATCGCCAGCAGGCGGTGATGGAGGCGATGAGCCATCTGGATGACTCTGCGGCGATGGCCGCGGCGCAAGGCCAGCTGGTGGCCATGGCCCCGGCGGCGCTGCTGGCCAGCCTGATCCAGCTGACCGGGCAGATGGCGGTGCTGGCCATGCTGACCGACCCGCGCCGCCCCACCGTGGCCGAGGCGATCCGTGCCGGGCTGCGGGCCCTGCCGGTGATGATCGGGGCGATGGTGCTGGCGCTGCTGTTCTACCTGGGCGCCACACTGTTGCTGGGGCTGGCCCTTGCGGTGATCGCCTCGCTGGCCGGCGGCGCGATGGTGGCGGCGCTGGGCACCCTGGTGCTGGCGGTGGTGATCGTGGTGCTGGTCTGCCGCATCTCGCTGACCATGCCGGTGATCGTGATCGAGGGGCAGCGCAACCCGCTGCTGGCCCTGCGCCGTTCCTGGGCGATCACCGGGGGGCGGGTTGGCAGCCTGCTGCTGTTCTACGTGCTGCTGTTCCTGGGCTATGCCGTGCTGGCGATTGCGGTCAGTTCGGTGCTTGGCGGCGCAGTGGCGCTGGTGGCGGGCAAGGGCGCGACCCAGACGCTGGTGGCCACGCTGGGCGCGGGGGTGATCGCCGCCGGGGCCAGCGTGATCTTCACCGCGCTGCTGGTCACGATTCACCGCCAGCTGGCGGACTGATCGGCACGAATGGCGCCGATCGCGCGCCGCCGGGCTCAGACCGCCAGGCGGTAGCCCACCCCCGGTTCGGTCAGGATCAGCTCCGGTTCGGCCGGGTTGACCTCCAGCTTCTGGCGCAACAGGCCCATGTAGACCCGCAGGTATTGCGGATCGGCTTCGGACCGCCCCCAGCCGGCGGCCAGCAGCCGGCGCTGGGTCACCACCTGCCCGGCGCTTTCGGCCAGCGCGGCCAGCAGGTTGTATTCCTTGGGCGAAAGCTTCACCGGCTGACCGTCGACGCGCACCTCGCGGGTGGCGAAATCGATCGTCAGCCGGCCTGACTGGAAGGCCCCCGGCGGTTCCGCCGGGCCACCGCCACGCCGCCGCATCGCGGCGCGGATCCGGGCGAGCAGGATGCCCAGCACGAAGGGCTTGTCGACATAATCGTCGGCGCCAAGGTCGAGCGCCGCGATCTTCTCGCTTTCCTGGTGCCGCGCCGAAACGACGATGATCGGCGTATTGGCCTGGCGGCGGATGCGGCTGATCACTTCCTTGCCATCCATGTCGGGCAGGCCAAGGTCGAGCAGCACCACGTCGGGGTCGAGATTGGCCGCCCCGGCAATCGCCTCGTTCCCGTCGCGCGCCACGCTGACGGTATGGCCGGCGGCCTTCAGCGCCGGGCGCAGCGCGGTGACGATCCCCGGCTCGTCATCGACCAGCAGGATATGCGCTCCACTCATCCGTCCGTGCCCTCCGGTTCGTCTTCGCCGGCCAGCGGCAGGGTGATGGTCAGGGTCGTCCCTCGCCCCTCGGCTACCGGCGAGGTGATCGCGATATCACCGCCTGAAGCCTTCACGAAACCCCGGGCAATGGCAAGCCCCAGCCCGGTGCCGCGCGGGCCGTGGCGGGCATCGGCGGCGCGGTAGAACCGTTCGAACACCCGCTCCTGCTCGGCGCGGGGAATGCCCGGCCCGGTATCGGTGACGGTGATCGCGCAGCTGCCCTCTCGGCGCAGGCAGGCGATGGCAATGGCCCCGTCGGGTGGGCTGAACTTGACCGCGTTCTCCAGCACATTGCCCAGCGCCAGCTCGAACAGCGCGGGATCGGCGGAAACGTGCAGCTCGCCATCCGGGGCGGTGAAGTCGAACCGGTGCCCCGGGCTGTGCTGGCGCAGCTGGCTGACCCGGGACCGGACCATTTCCGCGACCGGCAGGACGGCAGGGTGCAGCGCCTCTTCCCCCGCCTGCAGCCGTGACATTTCGAGCAGGTTCGCGGTCAGCCGGTTGAGCCGGTCGCATTCCCCGACAATGCCGTCGAGCAGTTCGCGCGCGGTGTCCGGATCGATCTCGCCCTGAAAGGCCAGCAGGCTGGCCGCCGAGGTGCTGATCGTGGTGAGCGGCGTGCGCAGATCGTGGCTGATCGAGGAGAGCAGCGTGGTCTTGAGCTCTTCCGCCCGGCTCTGCGCCTGCGCCTCGGTGATCGCGGCGGCAAGCTCGGCCCGCTCGAGCGCCAGTGCGGTCACCCGCGACAGCGCCGGCAGGAAATTGCCCACGCTCAGCTCATCGTCGGGCCCCTCGATCACCAGGGCGCCGACCAGGCCGTGCCCGCCGCTCAGCGCGGTGGCGACCAGCGGCCCTTCGCGCAGCATCTCGGCGACACTGGCAACCGCCCTCGCGGCCAGTTCGGACCAGGCCGGCCCGGGGTTCGCCCCCACCGGTACCAGCCCTTGCTGGTCCAGCTGGAACAGCGCCGGCACCATCGCGCCGCTGCGTGCCAGGGTGGCGCGCAGCACCGCCTGGATCGCCGGCGCGGTTTCCGCCCCCTGCAGGCTGCGGCTGATCTCGAGCAGGGTCTGGAGCTGGCGGTTGGTGGTTCGCGCCCGCCGGGTCTCGTCACGCAGCCGGCCCGACATCAGGCCCGAGATCACCGCGCAGGCGATGAAGACCGCCGGGGTGGCGAAGTCGGAATGGCGGGTGAAGGCGATCTGCCAGACCGGCTCGGCGATCACGAAGTTGAAGATCAGCGAGCCCAGCAGCGCGCAGATCACCGCCGTCATAAGCCCGGCAACCGCGCCGATCAGGGTGATGCCCAGCACAAAGATCAGCGAGGCATAGCCCTCGCCCAGCCAGGGCTTGGCCAGCAGCCCGGCCTCGGCGAAGAAGGCCAGCATCAGCCCGGGCACCACCACCCTTGCCCACAGGTTGGCAAGGGTCAGGTCCGAGCCGCCGGCGGCCGCGACGGTCGCCTGTTCCGCTGTCTCTGCTGCCATTGCCCTCCCCAACCGCCACGGCGTCTGCTTGCCTGTTAGCGCCGGGCGGCGGGCACCGCCAGCACCGCTGTGGGATTTGTCACCGATAGCAGCGCACCGGGGCGGTGGTGGCGCGCAGCAGGCGGGCAACCGGCAGATCGTTGGCCCCGGTGATGGCTGCATCGAACAGCGCCGCCTTTTCCGCGCCACGGATCACGAACAGCAGCGCCGCGCTGGCCGCCAGCACCGGCAGGGTCAGGCTCAGCCGGGCGAAAGGCGCCTCGGGCGGCAGCGGATCGGGCACGATGCGGCGCACCGCCAGCGGATCGTCGGCGCGCGGATCGGCGCTGGGAAACAGCGAGGCGATGTGGCCATCCGTGCCCATGCCCAGCCAGGCGAGGGTAAAGTGCGGCGGGCTGGCCGCCTCGCTCAGCGCGACGACCCGGGCCCCTGCGGGCTCCAGCAGCGCGCGGATCCGGCCGACATTGCTGGCCGGATGGTCTTCGGGAACGATCCGGTCATCCCCGGGCCAGACCTCGATCCGCGCGAAAGGCAGATCGGCGCGGACCAGTTCGGCCAGGATCGGGAACGGCGTGGTGCCGCCGGGCACGGTGATCGCCACGCGCTCGGCCCCGGCCAGGGCGATACAGAGCTGCCCGGCAATCCAGCCGGCAATCGCGGCGTCATCCGCGCCGTCGATGATGGTCGTTTCGGACATGGGCGCAGGCCTAGCACCGCCGCCCCCGGCTGGGAACGGCGGCGCAATGCTATGCGCGGCGCGCGATCAGGCGGCCAGGCTGGCGGTGAGGAACCAGATCCGCTGTTCGGCCTGGTCGGTCCAGTCGTCGGCCATGCCCTCGGTGGCATTGTCGCCGGCCGCCCCGGCCGCCGCCTTGACCGCGCGGATCGCCCCGACCAGCGCGCGGTTGTCCCCGGCCAGCTCGGCCAGCATCGCGGTGGCGGCCAGATCGCTGCGATCCTGCGCCACGATCCGCGTGGCCGCAGCCAGCGACTGCAACGAGGTATGGGTGGCGGCGGCGTTCTTGCGCACCCGCTCGGCCACCAGATCGGTCAGCGCCAGCACTTCGCCCGCCTGCTCGTCGAACAGCAGGTGCAGGTCGCGGAAGCCCGGCCCGGTGACGTGCCAGTGGAAGTTCTTGGTCTTGAGATAGAGCGCGAAGAGATCCGCCAGCAGGGCGTTCAGCGCCCCGGCCAGTTCGGCATGCGCGTTGGTGAGGGTGTTCGTCGGGATGTCGGCCTTGGTCATCGGTGCCTCCTGTTGATGGCCCCGATTACCGCACGCTAATTGATCGCCTAAACCGATTGATATGCATTCTGTGATTGTATTTGGCGATCAAATCCGCCCGATGGCATAAAGCCAGGTCGCCACCGCGCCGATCAGCAGCAGCACCCCCGCCAGCCGGCGCAGCACTTTCAGCCCCTGACCCGAGTGGACCAGCGCACCGTTGGCGCCAAAGCCCAGCATCAGCGCGAAAGTGCCGCCCAGCACCCCGCCGGCAACCCCCAGCTTGGTGCCGACCGTCACCGCCAGGGCAAAGATCACCAGCCGTGCGGCATCGGTGATCTGGTGGGCAAAGAAGACGATCGCCGCCGCAGCGAGCGAGAGGGTTGGCTCCTTGGGGGCCTTGGGGCGCGGCATCAGCAGCGATTCAAGGCCCGCCAGCCCCAGCGCCAGCGCGGCGAGCAGCAGGCGGCCAAGACGGGTGAGCGACGGGGCCAGTTCGTGCGCGCCATAGCCCGCGATGGCGCTGGTCAGCACACCGATCAGCACGGCCACCACCAGCAAGCGGTAACGGTTGGCCGCTCCCGCCGAAAGGTGGCCTATCAGCACCTGGTCGCGCGCGCCGAACCCGGCGAGCAGCACCGCGATAAAGGCATAGAAAAATCCGCTCATGCCAAGGCTTATACCCTGCGCGGGGCGGGCCAAAAACCGCCTTGGCATGGGCCCGCGTACCAAAGGGGGACAGCTTGCCGTAGCGGCGCCATCCCGCTAAGGGCGCGGCCATGCTTACCAACCTTGCCCAGCAGCCCGCCGATGCGCTTCTCGCGCTGATCAAGCTCTACAATGCCGATCCGCGCGCCGACAAGGTCGACCTCGGCGTCGGGGTCTATCGCACCGGCCAGGGTGACACCCCGGTCTTTGCGGCGGTGAAGGCGGCCGAACGCAAGCTGGTCGAGACCCAGACCTCGAAGGCCTACCTCGGGCCCGAGGGCGACATGGGCTTCGTCCATGCCCTGATGCCCTATGTGTTCAGCGCCGAAGACCCCGCCATGGGCGGGCGGATCGACGGGATGCAGACCCCGGGTGGCACCGGCGCGGTGCGCCTTGCCGTGGCGCTGGCCAAAAAGGCCGGGGTCAGGCGGGTGTGGATGGGGGTGCCCAGCTGGCCCAACCATGCCCAGATCGTCGCCGACCTGGGGCTGGAACTGAAGACCTTTGCCCATGCCACCGCCGATGGCGCCGCCGACCTTGCTGCGCTGGAAGGCGCGCTGGATCAGGCCGAGGCGGGCGATGCCGTGCTGCTGCACGGCTGCTGCCATAACCCCACCGGCATCGATTATACCCCGGCGCAGTGGGACGCGATTGCCGCGCGGCTGGCCGATGGCAAGGTGCTGCCGCTGCTCGACCTCGCCTATCAGGGCCTGGGGCAGGGGATGGAAGACGACGCTTACGGGGTGCGCAAGGTGCTGGGCGCGGTGACCGAGGCGATCATCGCCTACAGCTGCGACAAGAATTTCGGCGTCTATCGTGACCGCGTCGGCGCGGTTTACGCGATGACCGCCGATGCCACCCAGACGCAGGCGGTGCTGTCGAACGGCCATGCCCTGGCCCGCGCCGCCTGGTCGATGCCGCCCGATCACGGCGGTGCGGCGGTGCGGCTGGTGCTGGAGGACGAGGCGCTGGTGCGGCAATGGCTTGACGAACTGGACACGATGCGCGCCCGGATGCGCCAGGTGCGCGACCGGCTGGCCGCCACCGGACGGATCGGATCGCTCGACCTTGCCCCGATCGGCAGCCAGAACGGCCTGTTCGCGATGCTGGCGCTCAGCCCCGAGCAGATCCTCGCGCTGCGCAACGACCATGGCATCTACATGGCCGGTTCGGGGCGGATCAACATTGCCGGGCTGACCAGCGGCAACATAGACAAATTCATCGCCGCGCTGGCCGAAGTCGCCGGTTGATGGACCGTCAGCCCAGCCTGTCGGGCACGCTGATCGACCTTCGGCCGCTTGCCCCGGCCGACTGGGACGGGCTGTTCGCGGTGGCGGGCGACAAGGAATTGTGGGCGCTGCACCCGGTCAACACCCGCTGGCAGGAACCGGTGTTCCGGGCGATGTTCGACGATGCCCTGGCCCATGGCGGGGCGCTGGTGGCGGTGGAGCGCGCCAGCGGCAGGATCATCGGCTCGTCGCAATACCGGGGCTATAGCCCGGCGGATGGCGGCAGCGTCGAAGTGGGCTGGAGCTTCATCGCCCGCAGCCACTGGGGCGGCGAGCATAACCGCGAGATGAAGCGCCTGATGCTGGTCCATGCCTTCCGCTTCGTTGATCGCGTCACCTTCCGCATCGGTGAGAGCAACCTGCGCTCGCGCCGGGCGATGGAAAAGATCGGCGGCGCGCTGACCGACCGGGTCGAGGTGGTTGAGGGGCCGACCGGGCCGATCACCCATGTCACCTATGCGATCACCCGCGAAAGCTTTGCGACGGGGCCGCTCAGCCTCTGAGCGATTGCATCCGCATCAGGTAGCGGGCCAGCACGTCGATCTCGAGATTCACCCCATCACCCGCAGTCAGCGCGCCCAAGGTAGTGACTTCGGCGGTGTGCGGGATCAGGTTCAGCGCGAAGTGGCAGGTGCCATCGGGCTGGTCTGCCACCTCGTTGACCGTCAGCGAGACGCCATCCACCGTGATCGAACCCTTGGTGGCGATGTAGGGGGCAAGGCTGGCCGGGGCGGCGATCACCACCTTGAGCGAATCCCCCACCGGGCTGACCGAATGGACCTGGCCCACCGCATCGACGTGGCCGGTGACGATATGGCCGCCCAGTTCTTCGCCCAGCTTCAGCGCCGGTTCGAGGTTCAGCCGCTGCCCTTCGGCCCAGCGCCCCGGCACGGTGCGCGAAACGCTTTCGCCCGAGATCGAAACGGTGAACCAGGCATCGCCGGGCCCGCCGCCGCGCGAAACCACCGTCAGGCAGACCCCCGAGCAGGCGATCGAGGCACCGATGGCGATCCCCGCCGGATCCCACGGGCAGGCGATGGTGGCAACCAGATCGCCCTGCTGGCGCGCCTGGGTGATCGTGCCGACGGCGGTGATTATTCCGGTGAACATGGAAGGGCCTCGTAAACTTCGAGCCGGTCCTTGCCAAGCGGAACACAGCGCGCCGGACGCCAGCGCCCATGCGCTTCGGCCAGATTGGCCAGGCCCAGATCGGCAAGGCCGGGTCGCCCCCCGCCCAGCAGGATCGGCGCGCGGTAGATCAGCAGCCGGTCGACCAGTCCGGCACGCAGGAAGGCCGCCGCCGCCCCGGCCCCGCCCTCGACCAGCAGATCATGGGCATCAAGCGCGGTGATCGCCTGCGGCTCGGCCAGTGCCTGCCAGCCCTCGGGTGCGGCCCCGCGCGTCAGCACCAGCCGCGCCGGCTGGTAGCCCGCCAGCCCGGGCAGGCGAACGTCGAGCCGGGGCTGATCGGCCCGCAGGGTGCCCCCGCCCACCAGGATCGCATCCATCCGCGCGCGCAGCGCATGGGCATGGGCCCGCGCCTCGGCCCCGGTGATCCAGCGCGATTGCCCGTCGGCCATGGCAATGCAGCCATCCAGCGAGAGAGCCAGCTTGAGGGTGACGAAGGGCCGCCCATGCCGCCGCTGTGACAGATAGCCGGCCAGGCTGGCGCGGCTGGCGGGGCAATCGGCAAGATCGATCGCGATCCCGGCCGCCCGGATCCGCTCGATCCCGCTGCCCGCGGTGCGCGGATCGGGGTCGGCCTGGCCCACCACCACCCGGGCGAGGCCACTGGCGGCGACCAGATCGGCACAGGCCGGGCCGCGCGGCGAGCGATGGGCGCAAGGTTCGAGCGTCACGTAGAGCGTCGCGCCGCGCGCGGCATCGCCAGCCATGGCCAGCGCCACCGCTTCGGCATGGGGGCGGCCGCCGGCGCCGGTCCAGCCGCGCCCCACCACCCGGCCATCGCGCAGCACCAGCGCGCCCACCGCGGGATTGGGGTGGGCCGAGGGGCGCCCGCGCGCGGCCAGCGCGGCGGCAGCGGCCAGCCAGCGCCGGTCGGCCTCAGTGGCCGGCATTGGTGTGGGTGGGGGCGGCGGGTTGGGCGGCGGCGGGATGGCCCAGCCGGGCGTTGAGCGCACGCTGTTCGGCCGCCTGATCGGCCTTGGCCTTGCGCTCGATCGCCTCGACATCCATGCCCGAGGCGCGGCCGATGGCCTTGTAGAGATCCTTCACCTCGCGGTCGCGCTCGGCCTGTTCGGCGTCGAGCTTCGCCTGGGCATCATGCCAGGCGCGGTTGCCGGCACGGATCTCCGCGTCGGAACGGTCGGCCCGCCACGAGTTGATGTAGGTGATGTTGGGCAGGCGCGGCGGGATGCGATGCTCCTCGCGCGCGAGGATCGAAAAGATCCCCGCCGCCACCGCAATCGACAGCGCCAGCGTCCGCCAGCGGTGCCGGCCAGCCTGCCGGAACACTGCGACCAGATCGCCGATCGCGCCGCCGGGGCTGATGTTGCGCCAGAAGGTCAGCTGGGTGGGAGGGGTGGGGGCAGCCATGATCGCCTGCTTCTACCCGCTAACCGAGGGCTGCGTAAAGGCTGCGCCCGTGGCGGCGCAGCCAGCGGTTGGCCGCGTCCAGATCGCCCTCAAACAGGTCGGCCAGCATGGCGTGGAACGCAGGCGAATGGTTGAAGTGGACCAGATGCGCCACCTCGTGCGCGACCACGCTGCGCCGCACCGCCTCGGGCGCCATCACCAGCCGCCAGTTGAGCCGCACCGTGGGGTGCCGCCCGCCGGCGCCGCTAGAACAGCTGCCCCAGCGGCGCTGCGCCGAGGTGAGCGCCAGCGCCGGCACCGGCACCCCGGCCCGCGCGCAATAATCGGCGAGATCGGTGGCGAAACGCGCCCGTGCCTCGGCCTGGAGCCAGCGGCGCAGCCGCCCGGCCAGCGATTCCGCCGGGCCGCCGACCCGCAAGGCACCGTCGGCCAGCACCGGCCGGCGGGGATGGCCAGCGGCCCAGTCGACCCGCACCGAGCCCCCCGCCCAGGGCAACATGCTGCCCGGCCCGAAGGCGGCGGGGCGGGGCAGCCGCTCCAGCTGCGCCGCCAGCCAGCCGGCGCGCGCCTCGGCAAAGGCCAGGGCATCGGCGGTGCGCCCCCAGCTGGGCATCGACAGCCGCGCCTCGCTGCCGTCGGGGGCAAGGCGCAGGGTCAGGCGGCGGGCGTGAGGCAGGCGGCGGATCGCCAGCGGCAGCGGCCCGCCCGGCAACATCACGCTGGGCGGCGCGGCATCGCGGCGCAGCCAGGCGGGGATTGGCCAATCAGCCAAGGCTTACTCGCTCGGTGAGATGCTGTTCCAGCGGCCCGGCGTCGCGCTCGGAAATCACCTTGCCGGCCACCGACTGCCCGGCGCGATGGATCGCGGTGGGGTCGCCCGAAACCAGATGGTGCCAGGCGGGCAGCGGCTCGCCCCGCGCGCGCAGCCGATAGGCGCAGCTGTCGGGCAGCCAGTTGATCCGTTCGGCCAGCTTGGGGGTCAGGCGCAGGCAATCGGGCACCAGCGCCCGGCGGTTGCGATAATCGCCGCAGCGCGCGGTGCGCCGGTCGAGCAGGCGGCAGGCGACGTTGGTCAGCCAGATCTCGCCGGTATCCTCGTCTTCCAGCTTGGCCAGGCAGCACTTGCCGCAGCCATCGCACAGCGCTTCCCATTCGTCGCGGCTGAGGCTGTCCAGCGGGCGTTCCCAGAAGGGCCGTTCGGCGCCCGGGCCTACTTCACCCATTTGGCCAACTCGTCCGCCACCGCCTGCGGCCCCTGCGCCGGGCCCTTGTCGACCGGCAGCATGGCGATCGGTTCGCCCCCCTTGCCCATCAGGTAGGCGATCCGGCTGTGTTCCATCAGATAGCCGCCCGGCGTCGCCTTGCCGCGCGCGTAAAAGGCGCCGAACGCCTTGGCCGCCTGATCGACCTGGGGCGCGCTGCCGGTCAGCCCCAGCAGGCGCGGGCTGAAGGCGGCGGCGAACTGGCCGACCACCGCCTGAGTATCGCGTGCCGGATCGATGGTGATGAAAATCGGCTGGACCTGCGCGGCGCGATCGGGATGGGCGCGTTCGAACAGGGTAAAGCCGCGCATCATCACCCCCACATCGGTGGGGCAGGCATCGGGGCAGAAGCTGTAGCCGAAATAGACGATGCGATAACGGCCGCGAAAATCATCCCAGCGCACCGCCTTGCCGGCCTTGTCGGCCAGAGTGAAAGGCCCGCCGATCGCGGCCCCGGCCAACGGCGGGGCTTCAGCCGGCGGCGCGCAGGCCGGCAGGGCCAGCAGCAGCGCGGCCAGCGGCAGCAGGGGCGGCAAAAGGGGCAGGCGCATGGTCATGGCGCGGCGGTTCATGCTCTGCTAAAGCGCCCCGTGCAAGCAGCGAGTGGCCCGGCCAGCCGGCCGGCCGCTGCATCCCGATGGAGGAACCCAACCGTGCGCATTTCGGCATCCGCCCGCTGGCTGCTGCCCCTGTCGGCCATGCTGGTCGCTGTGGCCAGCCCGGCCGAGGCCCAGTTTTCCAAAGGCTACAAGTTCCTCGAGGCGGTCCGCGACAAGGATGGCCAGGCAGTGACCGACGCCCTGGCCGAACCCGGCACCCAGATCATCAACACCCGCGATTCGTCGAGCGGCGATACCGCGCTGCACATTGTCACCGCGCGGCGCGACGTGACCTGGATGGGCTTCCTGATCAGCAAGGGCGCCGACGTGAACAGCCGCAACAGCAAGGGCGAATCGCCGATGGCGGTGGCCTCGAACATGGGTTTTGTCGACGGTGTCCAGCTGCTGCTCCAGCAGGGCGCGCGGGTCGACGAGCCCAGCGGCACCGGCGAAACCCCGCTGATCGCCGCGGTGCACCGCCACGATCTGGCGATGATGCGGGTGCTGCTGAAGGCGGGGGCCAACCCTGATCGGGCCGACAATTCGGGCCGCACGGCGCGCGACTATGCCTTGCTGGACGGCAAGAATTCACCGCTGCTGGCCGTGATCGTCAGCGATGCCCGGGCGCAGAGCACCCGCAAGCAGGGGTCCTATGGGCCAAAGCTCTGATCCTGCCACCGGCGATTCGCTCGCCGGCCTGCGCCATCGGCTGGCCCCGCTGGTTGCCGACGGCGCTGCTTTCGACGGCTGGGACGAGGCCGGGGTGCGCGCTGCCGCGGTGATCGCCGGGGTCGATCCCGACGCCGCGCTCTATGCCTTTACCTCGACTGGCGCCCCGCTGGCGATGGCGGTGATCGGGGCCTGGCTGGAAACGATCGACGCGGCGATGGAGGCGGCCTTCGGCGCCGGTGCGCTCGACGGCGCGCCGGTGCGCGAGAAGATTCGCCGGCTGGTCATGTTCCGCCTGGAAGCCGTGGCCGGGCAGGAAGAGGCGGTGCGCCGGGCCTCGGCCATCATGGCCCTGCCGCGCAACGCGCCGCGGGCCGCGCGGCTGGGCTGGCGCAGCGCCGATGCGATGTGGCGGCTGGCCGGCGACACTGCCGCCGATTACAATCACTACACCAAGCGGACGCTGCTGGCGGCGATCTATACCGCGACGCTTGCGGTGTGGCTCGACGATGCCAGCCAGGCCAAGGCCGAAACCGCCGCCTTCCTTGGCCGGCGGATCGACGGGGTGATGCGCTTCGAAAAGGCCAAGGCGCGGCTGGCCCGCGCCCCGGAGGCTCCCTTCAGCATCACCCGCTTCCTCGGCCGGCTGCGCTATCCCGCCGCTTGAGGGCGCGCCCTGCCGGATCGATCCGTCCGATTTGATCGCGATCAACTA
>JAFECL010000031.1 GCA_018242165.1 Pseudomonadota bacterium | reverse complement strand
GGCGACACGATGTGGGCCAACATGGAACGCGCCTATGACGATCTGCCCGACCACATCAAGGAAACCATCGCCCCGCTGAAGGCGCGCCATTCGATCGAGGCCAGCTTTGGCGCGCGGATGAGCGACGAGGCCCGCGCCGCGCTGAAGGCCCGGTTTCCCGATGCCGAACATCCGGTGGTCCGCACCCACCCCGAAACCGGCCGCAAGAGCCTGTATGTCTGCGGCTTTGCCACCCATTTCACCAATTTCCACACCGCCGCCAACGTCCGCTACGGGATCGACTATGCCCCCGGCGCGGCGCAGCTGCTGCACTGGCTGATCGGGCGGGCGCAGATCCCCGAATACCAGGTGCGCTGGCGCTGGCAGCCGAACAGCATGGCGATCTGGGACAACCGCTGCACCCAGCACTACGCCGTCATGGATTACCCCCCCTGCGTCCGCCAGATGGAGCGCGCCGGGATCATTGGTGACAAGCCGTTCTAAGGAGACCCGCGATGCAATTCTTCGACGAGAGCCTGCTGCCCGAGAACCAGGATCCGCTGGTGATCCAGGTCGCCCCCTATGCCCCCAGCTTCATGCCCGAAGACAGCGACGACATCCCGGTTTCCTATGCCGAGCAGGTGCAGAAGGCGGTCGATTGCTACAATGCCGGGGCGACGGTGCTGCATCTCCACGTCCGCGAACCGGATGGCAAGGGCTCGAAGGATCTCGACCGCTTCAACGAGATGATCGACCGGCTGCGCACCGCGGTGCCCGACATGGTGCTGCAGGTGGGTGGCTCGATCAGCTTTGCCCCCAAGAGCGAAAGCGCGGCGGCCGAATGGCTCGATGACGATACCCGCCACATGCTGGCCGAGCTGACCCCGGTGCCCGATCAGGTGACGCTGGCGGTCAATACCAACCAGATGAATGTGATGGAGCTGATCACCGAGGACGACGCCAAGGGCACCACCATGTGGGACGTCTACCGCGAGGCCTATACCGAGATGTATTACGATGCCGGGCCGAAGTTCATGAAGGAACACATGAAGCGGCTGACCGCGGCGGGGATCCAGACCCATTTCCAGGTCGGCTGCGCGCGCGATCTCGAAACGGTCGAACGGCTGGTGCGGGCCGGGCACTACATGGGGCCGCTGGTCTGCAACTGGGTGGCGATTGGCGGTGGGCACGATGGGCCCAACCCGCGCAACCTGATGGAATTCGTCAACCGGCTGCCGCAGAACGCCGTCTGCACGGTCGAGGGGCTGATGCGTTCGATGTACCCGCTGATCACCATGGGGATTGCCATGGGCCTCCACGTCAGGGTCGGGCAGGAAGACAACCTGTGGGGCCGCAAGGGTGAGCGGGCGACTTCGGTCCAGCAGGTCGAGAAAGCGGTGCGGATCTCGGAAGAGCTGTGGCGCCCGATTGCCAGCGGCAAGGAAGCGCGCGAGATCTACCAGATCGGCACTTTCTACGGCAGCGTCGAGGAAACGCTCGAGAGGAACGGCTGGCTGCCGGGGGTGAAGCCGGGCCGGCGCTGGCCCCGGCTCAGCGCGGCGGCGTGAGCGCCACCGTCCTCTTCGTTCCCGGGCTGCGCGACCATGTCGAGGATCACTGGCAGAGCCACGCCGCCCGCGCGCGGCCGGGCGCGGCCACGGTCGCGCCGCTGACCGAGGATCGGCTGAGCCTGGCCGCCCGGGTGGCCGCGCTCGATGCCGCGCTGGCGGCGATCCCGGGCGAGGTGGTGATCGCCGCGCACAGCGCCGGCTGCCTGATGGTCGCGGCCTGGACCATGGCGCCGACCCGCGCGATCCGGGGCGCCTTGCTCGCCACCCCTGCCGACGTCGAACGGCCGCTGCCGCCGGGCTATCCCGATCCGGCGGCGCTGGCGGGCGGCGGCTGGGTGCCGATCCCGCGCGTGGCCTTGCCTTTCCCGGCGATCGTCGCGGCCAGCCGCAACGATCCGCTGGCCGATTTCGACCGGGTGGCGGCGCTGGCCGAGGCCTGGGGCGCCGAACTGCACGATGCCGGCGCGGTCGGGCATCTCAACCCCCCGGCGGGCTTCGGACCCTGGCCCGGGGCCGACGCCCTGCTGGCGCGGCTGGCGGGATGAGCGCCGGCCCCCAGCGCGCCACGGCCTATGCCTGGCTGGTCTTCGCCTTCGGCTTTGCCCTGTTGCTGTCGGACTACATGGCGCGGCAGGTGCTCAATGCGGTGTTCCCGCTGCTGAAGGCCGAATGGCACCTCAGCGATGCGCGGCTGGGGCTGCTGGCCGGGGTGGTGGCCATGGCGGTGGGGGTGCTGACCGTGCCGCTGTCGCTGGCCGCCGATCGCTGGGGGCGGGTACGCAGCCTGGGGCTGATGGCGCTGGTGTGGAGCCTGGCTACCCTGCTGTGCGCCGCCGCGCACAGCTATGGGGTGATGCTGGCCGGGCGGGCGCTGGTCGGGCTGGGCGAGGCGGCCTATGGCAGCGTCGGGCTGGCGCTGGTGATCAGCCTGTTTCCCGCCAGCCTGCGCGCCAGCCTGACCGCCGCCTTCATGGCCGGCGGGCTGCTGGGGCAGGTGCTGGGGGTGGCGCTGGGCGCCGAAGTGGCCGCAGCGCATGGCTGGCGCGCGGCCTTCGCGGCGATTGGCGGGGGCGGGCTGGTGGTGGCGCTGGCCTTCGCGCTGGTGGTGCGCGAGGGGCGGGTGCAGCGGCTGGCCGGGGTCGAACCGCAGGCCGGCCACGCGGTGCCGTGGCGGCAGCTGGTGGCGGGCGGGCCGCTGCGGCTGGCCTATCTGGGCAGCGGGCTGGGCCTGTTTGCGGCGGGGGCCCTGCCGGCCTGGCTGCCCAGCTTTCTCAACCGGGCCTATGGCCTGCCGCTGGCCCGGTCGGGGCGGATCGCGGCCTTGCTGCTGCTGGTCTGCGGGGTGGGGATGGTGCTGTGCGGCTGGCTGGCCGACCGACTGGCGCGCGATCACCCGCGCCGCACCGCCGCACTGGCCGCCGCCTATGCCTTGACTGCCGCCCTGATGCTGGCGCTGGCCACCCATTTGCCCACCGGGCGGGCCCAGCTGGCGGTGCTGGCCCTGGCCATGGCGCTGGTTGCCGGCACCAGTGGCCCGGCGGGGGCGCTGGTGGCCCGGCATACGCCGCGCGCGCTGCACGGCGCGGCCTTTGCGATGCTGACGCTGGCGAACAATGTGCTGGGGCTGGCGCCCGGCCCGATCCTGACCGGGCGGCTGGCCGACGGGCTGGGGCTGTCCGGCGCCTTCGCCCTGCTGCCTCTGCCCGGGCTGGCCGCCGCGCTGATCTTCGCTATGGTCTGGCGGATCGAGCGGCCGGCGGCGGCACCGCCCCGCTGACCGGATTGAGCCGTGCCGCCTGCCCGCCGGGCAGGGTCACCATATAGCTGGTGCCATAGGCATTGCCGGGCCGTTCGAAATCGGTCGAGACCACCTGCGCGCCGCTGGCGAAGGCCGCCTGCGCGCGCGAGGGATCGTTGACCTTCGCCTCGTAGGTTTCGATGTCGGCGCGGGTGCGGACCAGATAGCCGGCGGCGACATAGCGGCGGATCTCCTCGGCGCGGGCCCGGACATTGTCCATCAGCACGAAGGCGCCGTAATCCTGCCCGGGCTGTGAACTGAGAAAGGCCATCCGCCCCTTCAGCCCGGCATGGCCGACCAGATAGTCGGCAATCCCGCCCGGCCCGGTGGCGGTCAGCATCAGGAACAGCACCTTGCCGCGCGCCTGGGCCAGCGTGGGCCAGTTGCCGGCCAGCACCGCCTGATTGAGCGTGGCATAGGGCCCGCGCACATCATCCGGGGTGATGATCCGGTCGCGCCCCATCCCCTCTTCCAGCTCGCGGTCCAGCGCGTCGAACAGCGCGGGGGTAAAGGGCACGGTATGGGTGGCGCCGGGCAGGATCGGCACATCCTGCACCTTGGCTTCGATCAGGACGAACAGCGGCACGTGGCGCGGGTGGGCATCTGACCAGCCGCGGATCTGGCGCAGGCATTGCCGCAGGGTGGGGCACTGGCTGCGGAAATCGACATCGGCGATGTGCAGCACCTTGAACCCCGGCTGATCCAGCCCCGTGCGGTCGAACGGCAGCAGCCCGGTGGCACCCTGCTGGCGCAGCAGGCGATAGCCGACCGGATCGCTGAACTGCCCGCCGGCCGGGTCGGGATTGACGTCGATTTCCAGGCTGCGGGCGCCAAGGTCCAGCTGTTCGGCCAGCGGCGGGTGGGCATAGCGCAGCATGTCGGCCACGGCGACGGGGTTGGGATGTTCTTCGCGGAACAGCGCGCGGTCGGCCGGCGGCAGCTTGTCCTCAAGGTGGGCGAACAGCACCGCCGCCTTGTCGGCGAACAGCGCGGTCAGCCGTGGGTCCATCCCGGCGGCGTAGGAATTGTGGGTGCCCAGCACCTGCAGCTGGTTGATCCGCAGCGCCGGGTCGAGCCCCGGGGCCTCCTCCGCCTGCGCGAGGGCTCCGGCGGCCACGGCGCAAAGCCCGGCCAGTGCGGCGATGATCCGGCCTGCGCGCATCACGGCTCCTCCCTCAACCACGCTTGGCATAGACGGCCGCGCTGGCGGCCAGCGGGTGGGTGTGCAGCCATAGCGTCGCGCCCAGCGCCAGCCCCAGCAGCGCCAGCGTGGCCATCCGCCCGGCCCGTGCATTCAGGCCCGGCCACACCGGCATCAGCGCCATGGCCATCAGCGCCAGCGGCAGCGCGGCGGTGCCCGGAAAGTCCGGGCCAACGCCTTGCAGCAGCAGGTGGGCCATGGTCAGCATCGTGGCGGCGGTGAAGATCGCGCCCAGCGTCGCGACGATATCGGCCAGTGCCCCGCCGCGCCGCTGGGCGGCCAGCGTCAGGGCCAGCAGCGTCAGCGGCAGCACCAGCAGGTAGGCGGCGGTGGGGGCCAGCGCCTGCGCCACCAGCGCCAGCGCCAGCAGGGGCAGCGCCGCGCCGGCGGTTGCGCCCCGGCCTGGCGGCCGGGTGCCCAGGAAGACCAGCAGCGCCGCCAGCGACCAGCCCGCGGCCATCACCTCGATCACCGGAATTGCCGCCAGCCGGTCGTAATAGTTGGCCCCTGTGCCGGCCAGCGCCAGGAGGTTCAGCAGGGCCAGCCCCACCGCTGCCGCGCCGATCAGCCCCAGCATCCGCAGCGCCCCGCGCCCGATCCCGGTGGTGCCCCGGGCCGCCCAGCCCAGTGCCAGCGCCGCGCCGCCCAGCATCAGCCAACCCAGCCAGGCCGGATAGACCAAGGTGGCAAGGCCGAACAGGTCGAAGAACACCACGTCGGGTGCGCGCGGTGGCATGGGCGTGGCGGCGTCGAGCGCGGCGGTCAGCGCCAGCACTTGCGCCCCCATGTCCTGCACCGCGCCCTGATCGAGCCGCGCGGGCGTCGCCATGGGCGAATGGTAGAGCCCGGGGCGGCCGATGAAGGCAAAGTTGTAGGCCGGCCACGGGCCCGGCAGCGCCTCGGTCAGGTCGGTATTGTTGGGCAGCACCGAATAGACATAGGCCGAGAGCGAGGTGCCCGCCGGCCGCGCCACCGCCCGGGCGAACAGCGCCACTGCGGCGCCGTTGCCCTTGCCGGTCTGGAATAGCGTGGTGCGCCCGCCGCCGCCGCGTGCCTCGACGTTCACCACCGCGCCGATCCGCGCCAGCAGCGGATCGCCGGCGAAAAAGGCGCGGGCGCCTTCCAGCCCCAGCTCTTCCCCGTCGGTCAGCAGGACGATGATGTCGCGATGGGGGGTGCCCCGGGCCTTCAGTGCCCGCACCGTTTCGAGCAGGCTGGCCACCCCGGCGGTATCGTCCGCCGCGCCGGGCGAGCCCCAGACCGTGTCGTGGTGGGCCATCAGCAGGATCGCCGGGGCCTGCCGGTCTTGCCCGGGCAGCACGCCGATCAGGTTGACCAGCGGCGGATTGGCCTGCGAATCGCCCGACCATTGCCGCAGCCGCTTGAGGCCACGGGCATCCAGCGCGGCGGTGCGGGTCGACACCTCCATCCCCAGCGCGGCCATCCGCGCGGTGAGGTAGGCCCGCACCCGGGCGTTTTCCGCGGTGCCGGTGGGGTGGGGCGCGGCACTGATCGCCGCCACGTCGCGCATCGCGCGCGCTGCCGAAAAATCCTGCGCCGGGGCATCGGCGGGGCGCGGCGCGGGCGGGGTAGTGGCCAGAATGGTCAGGCCGGCGGCCGCCGCCAGCACCAACAGGAACCGCACGATTGCCGCCAAGCCACCCTCCCTCGCCATGCCCCGCCGCCAAGGCGCGCGGGCCATGCCAGCATGGCACTTCGCGGCCAGCGGACCAACCGGATTTTGCGTGGCAGGAATGGCTGTACCGCCGGGACCGGGATCGGCCGGATCGCCATGACGTTCCGGGCAAGCCGGAAGCCATGGTGGGCGCGACAGGGATTGAACCTGTGACCCCACCCGTGTGAAGGGGAATGGCAATCTCGCGTAAGTAGACTGAAATTACGAGATTTTTTGAGCCCTCCAAATTTGCCGTGTACGCGATTAGTACGAGGTGCCTTCGTGTACGCTACTCCAACGTACGCAACGATCATCCGCGCCATTTTCATAGCGCGAATCCATCCTCGCGTCTTGTCCAAACATGACCCGGGAGGTGGGCCGCCGCCATTGATGCAAAAAACCGCTGGAAGGGCGGCAACCCTTCTCAGCGGCTCATTGAATAGCTGTGCGGCTATGGCGGAATCTTACCGCTGCGATGACTCGGCTGCAAGTGCCGTTTTCGAGGGAGGGCGCCATGAGCACCACCCTTGCGCATAGCGGTTTGCCACCAGGCGTGGGGCGTTTCGATCTGCTGCGCCTGTTCGAGCAGGTGGCGCGGCCGGGCTTCGGGCTTTCATCTACGGCGGTGGCTTTGGTCCGGCACTATGTGCTCAAGACCATGGATTGCGATTATCCAACCGGCCGCATTTGTGCGGTCTGGACCCAGGCTTGCCGCTTCGCCGAAGCCTTGGGCCTGACGCCACGCTCCATCAACTCGGCCGAGCGCGAGCTGGAGCAGGCCGGCTTCATCATCCGCAACGCAGGGATCAATGGCGAGCGCGCGGGCGATCGTCAGGATGGGGTCGTGGTTTGGGCAGCCGGCATCAACCTGGCCCCGCTGGTCGAGCGCTTTGCCGAGATGAAGGCCAAGGCCGAGGCGCTGGAGCTCCAAGCCCGTGCCATCCAGCAATGCCGCGCCGAGATCCGCCAGTTGGGCCAGCGCATCCGCGAGGCAGGTGACGAGACCTTGCGCGAGCGGGCCGAGACGATCCTGCCCGATGGCCGCACGGCGCGGATCACCAGCATCGAACGCCTGATCGCCATACGCGAGGCCTTGTCTGCCATGCTTGTCGCCATCGAAGACCATCCGGAGTCTGAGCCCGATCCTGTTCCCCGTGCGCTGAAAACTTCCGACGCGCCGGAAGAAAACTGCGCACCCAATATACAGGACAAAAACTCATCACGAAGGCGTACCGCGCTGGCCCGCGATCCGCTCGAGCGCATCCGGCCAGAGACGGCGCTTGTGGTGGCGACCGAGGACTATCGCGGTATCGTCGATGCGCTGGGCGGGCCAACCTGGCCGAACCTCGTCGAGGCATCGTGGCGCAGTTGCCGGCGGCTTGGCATTTCCCAGAGCACTTGGGGCCGGGCTTGCCAGCAGTTCGGGCGTGAACGGGCGGCGCTCGGTGTTCTGCTGATCGACCGGAATTCCGCTCTGCCGTTGGGCCACCGTTATCGGGTCGGTTCGCCAGCGCGGTGCTTGTCGGGCATGGTGCGGCGGGCCGGCACGACGGGGGTGAACTTTGCTGGGCTGTTCCGGGCCACGGAGCGGAACGTCCAGCAAGCGCCGCCGGAACCCTCTGCGCCCGCGCCGACCGTTGAAAAGCCGCAGGGCCCCTTGGCTCATCTCACAGCCCGGTTGATGGCCACCATGGAGCGGCGCGTCGCTACAGACGCGTGAACCTGTCCAGCATCTCACCTGTGCTCAAGTCCACACTCTCACAAACCCACTCGTTCACATGTGAACAGGGGAAGGAAATCGCCATGACTATCATCGCAATCGTCAGTCAGAAGGGCGGCTCGGGCAAAACCACCCTGTCGGTGAACCTGGCCGCAGCCGCCGAAGCCACAGGTGCCGTCGGGCTCATCATCGACACCGACCCGCAAGCCACCGCCAGCCAATGGGGCGCTTGGCGCGCCGACAAGGCGCCAGAGGTGATCGACAGCGCCCCGCCGCGCATTCAGGCCAAGGTCGATGCGGCCAAGGCTCAAGGCGCGACCTTCATCGTCATCGACACACCGCCCCACGCCGACAGTGCGGCCAGCAGGGCTGTCGAGGTAGCCGACCTGGTGCTGATTCCCTGTCGCCCCAGTGCTTTCGACCTGGCCGCGATCAAAACCACCGTCAATCTCGTGCGCCTGTTCGACAAGCCTGCCTATGTGGTCTTCACCGCAGGTCCTCCCCATGCGCCGCGGATGTATGAGGAGGCGGTGGAACTGGTGCGGGGTTTTGGGGTCGAGGCCTGCCCGCATATCCTGCCGGACCGTGCCGTTTACCGCCATGCCAGTGCGGCGGGTGCCTCCGTCATTGAGTTCGAGCCCGAGGGCAAGGCGACTGCCGAGATCACCGCCCTACACATGTGGGCCCTTCGAATCGTGGATGGCGCGCATGTGAACATGTCCACAACCGCGCATGAGGGAGTGTGAACGTATGAGCCGATTTGCCAATCTTGCCGACAAGCCCAAAGCGAAGCCGCCGCGGGAGGTTCACATGCCGGAGACGGAGGCGGCAGATGCCGCTGCCAGCTCAACCATTTCTGGCTCACGCCGCAACCCCGCGCCCAACAGTCGGGTGGGTCGCAAGGCCATAGCCGCCTACTTCTCGCCTGAGATGTCGCTGGCCATGCATGTCTGCGCCCGCAAGCATGGCCTGAGCCTCCAAGAGCTAATGGCCGAAGCCTTCGATGACGTTCTGCGCAAGTACGGTCAGAGCCCGATCGGAGGGTGACTGCTAGCCTCGAGTTGCTAAAATGGCTTCATTTGCTGACGCTTGCAAGTTTGCGATAGGTCTCGACGATCAGTATCGCCGTTCAAATCGCGCCAGAAGGTTGTCAGAACGAAATATTGTATCCATGTTTTAACATGATTCAACTGAAGCGGTTCTACCTGTGCTACACGGTCTCGTGGAAGATTTTGAATTCGCGTAAGATCATTAATTCCTAAAGATCTCGCAAGATCAGTGCGAACCCGTCCGGTATGCATTTTTTTGGAGCGTGTCAGTCGCTGATTGCATCGGGACGCACGAGAGCCTCAAGCGCTTCTCGATCTGCCAGCGTCACATTCGCGCCATCGGTTCTGACGCCATGCGCCGCCAGCACTCCAAAAGCACGGCTGAGGTTTTCCGGGGTCATCCCCAGCAGCGAAGCCAGCAGGCGCTTTTCGGCTCGCAGCTTCACCGTGCCAGTGCCGCCCTGGCGCTGTTCTTGCTGGAGCAGCAGATTGCCCAACCGCTCAGCCGATTGGCGCAATTTCATGTCGGTCAGTGCGCGAACCATATCGCGATAGGCCATGGCCAATTCGCGCATGGTCGCGTCCATAAACGCATGGTCGTGTCGCACCACCTCGCGGATCTTTGCGGCCGGAACTAGCAAGATCCGCGAGGACGTCAGCGTGCGAGCCGACATAAGATACGGCATGTCGGTTACCACCGCCGCTAGGATGAAGCTCGACACTGGTTCGACAACCCGCATCGTCGTGTCGCGCCCTGCACCGCTGGCGTAGAGCTCAACCAGCCCATCGACCAGCACGTGCAGAAAATCCGGTCGCTGGCCCTGTTCGAACAGGGTCAGCTGCGGCGGAAAGACCTGCAGAAACGAGCCCGAGAAGATGCGATCGCGCTGCTCGTCCTGCATGTCGCGAAACAGGGGCAGGCTTGCTATTTCTGGACGTTCGCCGGGACGCATGGTGGACTTTGCTCCTTTGCCCACCGCCTAGCGCCTCGATTGATGTTTATCAATTGCACTCTTGACCTCGTTTGGGTCGAATCGCGCCTGAAATCAGGCGCTCTGCAGATTGTTTGAGCACGGCCGCGCAATTTGATCCGGGTCAAGCATATTGCCCCACAACTGTCCAAATCGGGGCCAATTCGCTTCCTTTGTCGGAGAATGGCAATGCCCCTTCAGAAGACTGTCAGTGCCGGGCAACAGAACCGGGCCCTGGGGCTGAGCACCTTTGCATTCACGGTCTGCTTTGCGGTCTGGACGATCTTTGCGATCATCGGGATCGAGATAAAGCAGGAGCTTGGGCTGAATGACACCCAGTTCGGCCTGCTGGTTGGCACCCCGATCCTGACGGGATCGCTGGTTCGGCTGTTCCTGGGGGTATGGACCGACCAGTACGGCGGACGGATCGTCTTTCCGCTGACCATGCTGGCTTCGGCGGCTTCGACGGTCCTGCTGTCTCATGCCACTACCTATCCCCTGATGCTGCTGGCCGCACTTGGCCTGGGCCTCGCCGGTGGTGGATTCGCGGTGGGCGTGGCCTACGTCTCCAAGTGGTATCCGCAGGAGCGGCAAGGGGCGGCGCTCGGCTTTTTCGGGATGGGCAATGTCGGCGCAGCGGTGACCAAGTTCGCCGCACCGTGGGTGATGGTGGCGCTGGGCTGGCAGGCCGTGGCGCAGATCTGGGCCGGGGTGCTGGCGGTTGTCGCGGTCCTGTTCTTCCTCTTCTCGAAGGACGATCCTGATCTGGCCGCACGCAGGATCAGCGGAGCGAAGCCCAAGGGGCTGAAGGAACAGCTTGAGCCCCTGCAGAACGAGCAAGTCTGGCGCTTCTCTCTCTATTACTTCTTCGTGTTCGGGGCCTTCGTTGCGCTGGCGCTATGGCTGCCCAAATACCTGATCGGGGTTTACGGCGTTGATGTGAAGGTCGCCGGGATGCTCGCCGCTACCTTCAGCCTCTCGGCCTCGGTGTTCCGCGCCTATGGCGGGGTTTTGTCGGACCGCTATGGCGCCCGTCGGATCATGTACACCACATTCGGCGTATCGATGGTGCTGCTGTTCATGCTGTCCTACCCCGCGACCGATTATGCCGTCCACGGGGTCAGGGGAGACATCCACTTCTCGACGTCGATGGGGCTGGTGCCCTTCGTCATCGCGATCTTCGTGCTGGGCTTCTTCATGAGCCTAGGCAAGGCTGCGGTCTACAAGCATATCCCGGTCTACTACCCGGACCACGTCGGCTCGGTTGGTGGCCTGGTCGGGATGGTCGGCGGGCTCGGCGGTTTCGTGCTGCCGATCGTTTTCGGTCTGGTCAGCGACCTGACAGGCATCTGGACCAGCTGCTTTGCCGTGCTGTTTGCATTGGTCGCGGTGGCGCTGGCGTGGATGCATCTCGCGATCCGCCAGATGGAGCAGCGGGCCAGCGGCAGCGACCGGCGGACCCTGCCGCAGTTCCCAGAAATGATCGGGCTGCACGATCCCGCCCGCCACGGCCCCGCAGTGCCTGACAAGGTGCTGGCCGACTGGCGACCCGAAGACCCGGCCTTCTGGGAAAGCACCGGCGAGCGGATTGCTCGCCGCAACCTGTTCATTTCCATCCCCGCATTGCTGCTGGCTTTCGCGGTCTGGATGGTCTGGTCCGTGGTCGTAGCGAAGCTTCCCCTCATTGGCTTCGACTATACCACGGACCAGTTGTTCTGGCTGGCAGCGCTGCCGGGTCTTTCAGGCGCGACGCTGCGGATCTTCTACAGCTTTATGGTCCCGGTGTTTGGCGGACGGCTGTGGACCACGCTGTCCACCGTATCGCTGCTGATCCCGGCCTTCGGGATCGGCTATGCGGTACAGAACCCGCAAACGCCATATTTCATTTTCCTGGTTCTGGCGCTGCTGTGCGGGTTCGGCGGCGGTAATTTCGCCAGTTCGATGGCCAATATCGGCTTCTTCTTTCCCAAAGCGCGCAAGGGCAATGCGCTGGCGCTTAACGGTGGGTTGGGCAACCTTGGCGTCTCGGTAATGCAGTTCTTGGTGCCGGTGGTGATCACCAGCGGGGTATTCGGCACGCTGGGCGGAGCGCCCGAGGTTACGACCAAGGGTGCTCATTTGTGGCTGCAGAACGCCGGGTTCATCTGGGTGCCGTTCATCATCGCTTCCAGCCTGCTGGCCTGGTTCGGAATGAATGACATCGCCGATGCGAAGGCCAGCTTTGCCGAACAGGCGGTGATCTTTCAGCGCAAGCACAACTGGCTGATGTGCTGGCTCTACACCGGCACCTTTGGATCATTCATTGGCTTTTCGGCGAGCCTGCCGCTGCTCGCCAAGAAGGAATTTCCCGAAGTCGAAGCGCTCAAATACGTCTGGATCGCGCCATTGGTGGGCGCGATCAGCCGGGCCGCGACCGGGTGGATTGCCGATCGGTGGGGCGGCGCGCGGGTTACGCTCTGGGTCTTCGTGGCAATGATGGCCGGTACCTTCGGGGTGATGCATTTCCTCGAGGCCAAGGACTTCAACGGCTTCCTGGCGATGTTCGTCTTCATGTTCTTCGTGACGGGGGTTGGCAATGCCTCGACTTTCCAGATGATACCCAACATCATGCGGCTTGAGCTGCCCCGGCTGATACCAGAGCTTTCATCTGCCGAGACCGAAAGGCAGGCCAGCAAGGAATCCGCAGCGATTGTCGGTTTCACCTCCGCGATCGCAGCCTATGGCGCATTCTATATCCCCAAGGCCTTTGGCACTTCGATCACGCTTTCCGGATCGCCGCAACTCGCGCTGTGGGGCTTCCTGGCCTTCTATGTAAGCTGCGCCATACTGACCTGGTGGATCTACGCCCGGCCCGGTGGCCTGCTCTACACGAGCGAACGCGGCCCCACTCCCCCTACTCCGCCATTTTCCCAAGGAGCCCCAGCATGAGCCACCTGCTCGATCGTCTGACCTTTTTCCGCCAGAAGAGGGAGCCGTTTGCCGGCGGACATGGCGTCACCACCGCCGAAGCCCGCGACTGGGAAGATGGCTATCGCCAGCGCTGGCAGCATGACAAGATCGTGCGTTCGACCCACGGGGTGAACTGCACCGGGTCTTGCAGCTGGAAGATTTACGTCAAGGGCGGAATCATCACCTGGGAAACCCAGCAGACCGATTATCCACGCACCCGGCCTGAACTGCCCAACCATGAACCGCGCGGCTGTCCGCGCGGGGCAAGCTATTCTTGGTATATCTATTCGGCCCAGCGACTGAAATACCCGATGGTCAGGAAGCGCCTGCTCCAACTTTGGCGCTGGGCGCGCTGGAACCAGAGTCCGGTGGCGGCATGGGCGTCGATCATCGAGGATCCAGACAAGCGCGAGAGCTATACCGCGATCCGCGGCCATGGCGGATTCGTCCGCGCCAGCTGGGATGAAGTCAACGAAATCATCGCTGCCGCCAATGCCTACACGGCGCGCAAATATGGGCCCGACCGGGTCATTGGCTTTTCACCGATCCCGGCGATGTCGATGGTCTCCTACGCGGCGGGTGCACGCTATCTCTCTCTGCTCGGCGGGACCTGCCTGTCGTTCTACGACTGGTATTGTGATCTTCCGCCCTCCAGCCCGATGACCTGGGGTGAGCAGACTGACGTCGCCGAAAGCGCCGACTGGTACAATGCCGGTTTCCTGATGCTGTGGGGCAGCAATGTCCCGCAGACCCGCACCCCGGATGCGCATTTCATGACCGAGGCGCGCTATCGGGGAGCCAAGGTGGCGGTGGTTTCGCCCGATTATGCCGAGGCGACCAAATTCGCCGACCTGTGGCTGAACCCCAAGCAGGGTACCGACGCCGCTCTGGCGCTGGCCATGGGCCACGTGATCCTGCGCGAATTCCACCTCGACCGGCAGGTGCCCTATTTCGAGGACTATTGCCGGCGTTATTCCGACATGCCGATGCTGGTTCGGCTGGTCGAACAGGATGGCCGGCTGGTGCCCGAACGGCTGCTGCGCGCCAGCGACTTCGCAGACGGCCTAGGTGAAAAGAACAACCCCGAATGGAAATGCGTGGCGATCGACGAAGCCACCGATGAAGTGGTTACGCCGATCGGGACTGCTGGGTTCCGCTGGGGCGAGGAGGGCAAGTGGAATCTTGAGGAAAAAGACGGTCAGGGATTCGACGTCAAGCTCCGGATGACCGCGATCCTCGACAAGGACCACGACGAGGTAGTCGAGGTGGCCTTTCCCTATTTCGGTAACCGCGAGCATGATCATTTCGCGGGCACCGACCACCCCGACGTGCTGTTGCGCCGAGTGCCGGTGCGCGAAATGCAACTGGTCAACGGTCGCACTTACGTCGCCACGGTCTTTGATCTGCTGTGCGCCAACTATGGCCTCGACCGGGGGCTGGGCGGCGAACATGTCGCGCGCGACTATGCCGCGATGGCCCCATATACGCCCGCCTGGGCCGAAAAGATTACCGGCATTCCCGCCGATCACATCATCACCTGCGCGCGCGAATTCGCCGCCAATGCCGAGGCGACGAATGGCAAGTCGATGGTGATTCTGGGAGCTGGGCTGAACCACTGGTATCACATGGATATGAATTACCGGGGGATCATCAATCTGCTGGTGATGTGCGGCTGCGTCGGCCAGTCGGGTGGGGGATGGGCGCATTATGTCGGCCAGGAAAAGCTGCGCCCGCAGACCGGCTGGGCGCCCCTAGCCTTCGGGCTCGACTGGGCCCGCCCGTCGCGCCAGATGAACGGCACCAGTTTCTTTTACGCCCACACCGACCAGTGGCGCTACGAAACGCTGGGCGTCGCCGAGATCCTCTCGCCCACCGCTCCCAAAGGCGATTGGGACGCAAGCCTGATCGACTACAACGTGCGCGCCGAGCGGATGGGGTGGCTGCCCAGCGCGCCGCAACTGAAAACCAACCCACTGGTGGTTGGTAAGGCCGCCGCAGCGAGCGGCATGGCAGCCAAGGACTATGTCGCGCAGGCGCTTAAGTCGGGCGAGCTAGAGCTATCGTGTCTTGACCCCGACGATCCCGCCAACTGGCCCCGCAATATGTTCGTCTGGCGATCGAACCTGCTGGGCAGCTCGGGCAAGGGACATGAGTATTTCCTCAAACACCTGCTGGGTACCGCGCACGGTGTTCAGGGCAAGGACCTGGGCGAGATGGGGCAGCAAAAGCCGCAAGAGGTGAAGTGGCACGATGAAGCGCCCAAAGGAAAGCTGGACTTGCTGGTCACGCTCGACTTCCGCATGTCTACCACCTGCGTCTATTCCGACATCGTCCTGCCGACCGCCAGCTGGTACGAAAAGGACGATCTCAACACTTCGGACATGCACCCCTTCATCCACCCACTGTCGGCGGCAGTCGATCCGGTATGGGAATCGAAGAGCGACTGGGAAATCTACAAGGGGCTTGCACGCAAGTTCTCCGAAGTCGCGCCCGAAGTGCTCGGGGTCGAACAGGACGTGGTGCTGACCCCGATCCAGCATGACAGTGCGAACGAGCTTGCCCAGCCGTTCGACGTGGCCGACTGGGGCGATGGCCAGTGCGATCCGGTTCCGGGTAAGACCATGGCCACCGTGGCCGTGGTCGAGCGGGACTACCCGAACCTCTACAAGCGCTTCACCGCGCTTGGGCCCTTGATGGACAAGCTGGGCAACGGCGGCAAGGGCATCGCCTGGACCACCGGGCAGGAGGTTGAGAACCTGCGCAAGCTCAACGGTGTGGTCGAGGCTGAAGGGCCAACCAAGGGTATGCCCCGGATCGACTCCGCAATCGACGCCGCCGAAGTGCTGCTGATGCTGGCGCCCGAAACCAATGGCGAGGTTGCGGTCCGGGCCTGGGAGGCCCTGTCGCGCAATACCGGGCGCGATCACACCCATCTGGCACTGCCGAAGGAGGAGGAAAAAATCCGCTTCCGCGACATTCAGGCGCAGCCGCGCAAGATCATCTCGTCGCCGACCTGGTCGGGGATCGAAAGCGAGCACGTGTGCTACAACGCAGGATACACCAACGTCCACGAGCTGATCCCCTGGCGCACTCTGACCGGTCGGCAGCAGCTCTATCAGGACCACAAGTGGATGCTGGCCTTCGGCGAGGGGCTATGTGTCTATCGACCGCCGATCGATACCAAGGCAGTCAAACCGATGCTCGAGCGCGCTGCCGGGCAGAAGCACGTGGTGCTGAACTTCATCACCCCGCATCAGAAGTGGGGGATCCATTCGACCTACACCGACAACCAGCTGATGCTGACCCTGTCGCGAGGCGGTCCGATCGTCTGGATGAGCGAGCTCGACGCAGCGAAAGCCGGGCTGGTCGACAACGACTGGGTCGAGACCTTCAACGCCAACGGCGCCTTGGTCGCCCGCGTCGTGGTGTCGCAACGGATGAAGGAGGGAACCTTGTTCATGTATCACGCGCAGGAAAAGATCGTGAACGTGCCCGGCTCCCCGCTGACCGGCCAACGCGGCGGCATCCACAATTCGGTCACCCGCGCGATCCTGAAGCCCACCCATATGATCGGCGGCTATGTCCAGCAGGCCTATGGCTTCAACTACTACGGCACGGTCGGTTCGAACCGTGACGAATTTGTCATCGTTCGAAAGCTTGAAAAGGTCGACTGGCTCGAGGAACCGCTGGCCGAAGGGGAGAATGCAGCATGAAAGTCCGCGCCCAAATCGGCAAGGTGCTCAACCTCGACAAATGCATCGGCTGCCACACTTGTTCGGTCACCTGCAAGAACGTGTGGACCAGTCGTGAAGGGCTGGAATACGCTTGGTTCAACAACGTCGAAACCAAGCCTGGTGTAGGTTTTCCCAAGGACTGGGAGAACCAACAGCGCTGGAATGGCGGGTGGGAGTTGCGGCATGGCCGGCTGCAACCGCGCATGGGTGGCAAGTGGCGCTTGCTCGCCAAGATCTTCGCCAATCCGGACCTGCCCGAGATCGACGACTATTACGAGCCCTTCACCTTCGATTACGGCCACCTGCAATCGGCGCCAGAATCGAAGGCATTCCCCACCGCACGCCCGCGCAGCCTGATTTCTGGCAAGCGGATGGACAAGATCGAGGGTGGCCCCAATTGGGAGGAAATCCTTGGCGGCGAGTTCGCCAAGCGGTCGGCAGATTACAACTTCGAAGGCGTCCAGAAAGAGATCTACGGCGAGTTCGAAAACACTTTCATGATGTATCTGCCCAGGCTGTGCGAGCACTGCCTGAACCCTACCTGCGTCGCGGCTTGCCCCTCGGGCTCGATCTACAAGCGCGAAGAGGACGGAATTGTCCTGATCGATCAGGAGAAGTGCCGGGGCTGGCGCATGTGCGTCTCGGGATGCCCCTACAAGAAGATCTACTTCAACTGGAAAAGCGGCAAGAGCGAGAAATGCATCTTCTGCTACCCCAGGATCGAGGCTGGGCAGCCCACCGTCTGTTCGGAAACCTGCGTCGGGCGCATCCGCTACCTTGGCGTGATGCTCTATGATGCCGACCGGATCGAGGAGGCGGCCAGTGCTGAAAATGTCGAGGACCTCTACCAGGCCCAGCTCGACATCTTTCTCGATCCCAACGATCCCGCAGTGATCGCACAGGCACGTCTGGATGGCGTGCCCGAGGCTTGGCTCGAAGCCGCGCGGCATTCGCCGGTGTGGAAGATGGCGATGGAATGGAAGGTCGCCTTCCCGCTCCACCCCGAATACCGCACCCTGCCGATGGTCTGGTATGTCCCGCCGCTTTCGCCGATCAATTCGGCCGCCAGCGCAGGCAAGATTTCGGCCCATAATGGGATGCCCGATGTCCGTTCCTTGCGGATCCCCGTTCGCTATCTCGCCAACCTCTTGACTGCCGGCAAGGAAGCTCCGGTGATTGATGCGTTGGAGCGGATGCTGGCGATGCGCGCCTACATGCGCGCCAAGACAGTGAAGGGTGTGGTCGAGGAACCGATCGCCGCCAGGGTCGGACTGACCGGCGCCCAGATCGAGGAAATGTACCACGTGATGGCGATCGCCAATTATGAGGATCGCTTCGTCATCCCGAGTGGCCACCGCGAAGATGCCGAGGACATGTACGATGAACGCGGTGGCTGTGGCTTCTCGTTCGGTAATGGTTGTTCGGGCGGAACCAGCGAGGCCAACCTGTTCGGCGCCCCGGCGCGCAAAAAACTGCAAACTCCCTCGGAGGTGTTCTGATGCGCCTGACCCTGCGTGTACTTTCAGCGCTGTTGCGCTACCCCGATGCGGTGCTCGTGGCTGCAGCACCTGATCTCGCGCCGGCGCTGGCGAGCGAGGGCGTGCTCAGCCCGGCGCAGCAGGCGCTGCTTGCCCCTCTTATCGCGGACCTCGACACGCTTGATCTGCTCGACCTCCAGGAACGCTATGTCGCGCTGTTCGACCGCGGCCGCGCGGTTTCGCTGCATCTGTTCGAGCATGTCCATGGTGAAAGTCGCAATCGCGGGCAGGCGATGGTCGATCTGCGCCAGCGCTACGAAAGCCAAGGGTTGGAAATCACTGCCAACGAACTGCCCGATTATTTGCCGCTGTTCCTCGAGTACCTCTCCTGCCTTCCCTCGGATCAGGTGCTCGAGGAACTTGCCCAGCCCGGCGTAATCCTGGCCGCGCTTGCCGACCGGCTAACCGAGCGCGACACCCCCTATGCCGCGCCGATGCGCGTCCTTGCCGATCTGGCTGGAAACAGTGGCTCGGAACTGGCGATCGCGCCCGCCGATGATCCTGATGACCTCGCCGCGCTCGATGCCGCTTGGGCCGAAGAACAGGTCCGCTTCGACGCACCTGCCGCCCCAGGCACTGAAACCTGCCCGCAGGCAGCGGCAATGGTCGCCCGCTTTCAATCACCCAGCCCCGCGAGGAGCCCGGCCCATGGCTGATTTCATCCACCATCTGCTCTTCGGCATCTATCCTTACGTCGCGCTGGCCACACTCGCGGTCGGGTCGGTGATCCGCTATGATCGTGAGCCCTATTCGTGGCGCGCTGGATCAAGTCAGCTGCTGCGCCGCCGCCAGCTGATCGTGGGATCGGTGCTGTTCCACCTGGGCGTACTGATGATCTTTGCTGGGCACCTCGTCGGACTCCTGACCCCGATTGCCATCTGGGATGCGCTGGGGGTGCCGCATGGTGCCAAGCAGTTGCTGGCGATGGGCGCGGGTGGCGTGGCCGGGGTCATGGCGATCGTCGGGGCCAGCCTGCTGATCCACCGACGCTTCTTCGATTCCCGCGTGCGCGCCGCATCGAGCTTCAGCGACAACATGGTGATCCTGCTGCTGTGGTGCCAACTCGCCCTGGGGCTTTCGACGATCCCGGTTTCCGCCCAGCATCTCGATGGACACGAGATGGTCAAGTTCATGGAATGGGCGCAGGGCATCTTTACCTTCCGGGCAGGTGCTGCCGATCAGATCAGGGATGTCGCTCTGGTGTTCAAGCTGCACCTGTTCCTGGGCCTGACGATTCTGTTGCTGTTTCCCTTTACCCGCCTCGTTCATATGCTGTCCGCGCCGGTTCGCTACATCTGGCGGCCCGGCTATCAGGTGGTGCGCTCGCGCCGGCTGGCGGCCCGCCATGGCTGAGCCGATTGTAGCCGACCCTGTCGTGGTGAATGGCAGAGTCATCGCCGAGGCCGAGATCGCCGCCGAAATGCAATACCACCCCGCCGGCGATGCCGCAGCGGCGCGGGCAGCGGCCGCGCATGCCCTGGCGGTTCGGCGCCTGCTGCTTGATGAAGCGGACCGGCTAGGGATCACAGCGGGCGAGCTGACCGACGAAGACGGTCACCTGCTGTCGGAGGACGATGCGCGGATCGAAGCCTTGTTTGCCGTCGAGGTACGGACCCCGCGTGCCGACGAGGCAACGGCACAACGCTATTACGATTCCCATCGCGCCCGGTTCCGCTCGGCCCCGCTGGTCGAGGCCGAACATATCCTGTTTGCCGCTGATCCTGACGATCCGCTCGCGCTTGGCCTCGCCATGACGGATGCCCGCGATGCGATCAGGGTGCTTCAGGTCAAGCCCGAGGCCTTTGGCGAAATCGCACAGCGTCATTCGGGCTGTCCATCGAAGGAGCAGGGTGGTCGGCTCGGGCAGATTTCTCCCGGTTCGTTGGTGACCGAATTCGAACAGGTGCTGTTCGCGCTCGCGCCCGGCGCGCTGCACCCGCAGCCTGTCCGCACCCGTTTTGGCGTGCATGTGATCCGTGCCGGACGGCGCGAAGACGCACGCGATCTGCCGTTCAAGGCGGTCGCGCGGCAAATCGCCGAGTATCTCGAAGAAGCAAGCTGGCGGCGCGCGGTTTCGCAATACATCGGCATACTGGCTGGCCAAAGCCGAATCGAAGGCGTTGAGATCGTCCCCGCAAATGGGCCGCTGGTACAATGACCGCCGCCCTGTCATCGCCCTCACGACTAATCGACGGGCATGGTCGGCGCTTCGAATATCTGCGGCTGTCTTTGACCGACCGGTGCAATTTTCGCTGTTCCTATTGCCTGCCACAGGGATACCGCAAGCAGGCCGCCGCGCCCGCCGACCTTGCGCCCGATGAGATCAGCCGCCTGATCCGTGCTTTTGCCGCGCTCGGTCTGTGGAAGGTGCGGCTCACGGGTGGTGAGCCAAGCCTGCGACTGGAATTGCTGGAGATCGCAAAGCTTGTGGCGACGACTCCCGGCATTGGCCAACTGGCCATGACCACCAATGGCTATCGCCTGGCCGCACGCGCGGCGGACTATGCCGAGGCCGGGATCAATGCACTCAACGTCAGCGTCGACTCGCTCGATCCCCGACGCTTTGCGGCGATCACCGGCCATAATCGTCTGGCCGAAGTTCTGGCAGGCGTCGCCGCAGCCCGCGCGGCGGGAATTGCCTCGATCAAGCTCAACAGCGTTTTGATGCGGGGCATTAACGATGGTGAATTGGACCGCTTCATGGCCTTCGTGGCCGAGCATGACCTGTCGCTGCGCTTCATCGAAGTGATGCGCACCAATGACAATGCTGCCTTCTTTGCGCGCCACCACCTGGCCGGGGCCGACATCTCCGAACGGCTTGTGGCGCTGGGCTGGGCCCGTTTGCCACGGGAGATCGGCGCCGGGCCGGCAATTGAATACGCCAACCCTGCGGGACCGGGCCGGATCGGGATCATCGCGCCCTACGCGAGGGACTTCTGCGCGGCCTGCAACCGCCTGCGCGTTTCCGCGCAGGGCATGCTGCACCTTTGCTTGTTCGGCGATGCGGGGGTGAACTTGCGCGACCTGCTCCAGCATGACCACCAGCAAGACGATCTGATTGCCCGCATAACCATGCTGACGGCAGGCAAGGCGGCGGCGCACCGGCTGCATCAGGGCAACAGCGGCGGCACGGCTCATCTCGCTTCAATCGGAGGGTAACTTTGTCTGGCATAGATACGTCGCCGCAATTCCACCCCTTGGGGATGGCGGTGCTGACCATTTCCGATACGCGTACTCTCGAAACCGACACGTCCGGCCAGCTGCTGGTCGACCGGCTCGGCGCAGCGGGTCATCACCTCCACGCCCGGGCGATCGTGCGCGATGATATCGACGCGATCCGCAGCCAGCTGCGCGAATGGCTCGACCGCCCCGAGATCGAGATCATTTTGGCCTCTGGCGGCACCGGCTTTTCCCCGCGCGACAACACCCCGGAAGCGGTGAAGCCCTTGCTGCGCCGTGAAATGGACGGCTTTTCGATCGCCTTCCATCGCAAGAGCATGACCACCGTAGGGGTGGCCACGATGCAGAGCCGGGCCTTTGCCGGCCAGGCCGGGGACGCTTTCATCTTCTGCATTCCCGGTTCGACCGGAGCCTGCCGCGATGCCTGGGACGGACTGCTCGAACTCGAATTCGACAGCCGTCACAAGCCGTGTTCGATTGCCGGGGCCCTGCCGCGCCTGCGCGACATCTGTGCATGATCGGATTTGACGAGGCGCAGTCGGTGCTGGCGGCTGCGATCAAACCGCTTTCTGCCGAAACCGTCCCGCTCGCCAAGGCGCATGGGCGAGTTCTGGCCGAACCGATCCACGCTGCCCTGTCCGCCCCGCGGCGCAATGTTTCGGCGATGGATGGCTATGCATTGCGGGATGCCGATGCTGCAATCGGGGCCAGATTTAGGGTCGTAGGGCAGAGCTTCGCCGGAGGCCCTGTGCCGCCAGCAATCAAAGCCGGGGAGGCCATGCGCATCTTCACCGGCGCAACCATGCCGGCGGGCGCTGACCGGGTGGTGATGCAGGAAAACTGCGAGCCCGATGGCGCCACCATGACCATCGCAGCACCCTATGGGCCGGGATGGCACGTCCGCACGGCCGGCTGCGATTTTGCCGAAGGTGACCTTCTCTTGCCCGCTGGCGCCTGGATCGATCCACTGGCCATGGTGGCTCTCGCAGGGGCTGATCACGCAAGCGCAGTGGTCCATCGTGCGCCGCGCGTAGCCATCATCGCGACCGGCGATGAACTGGCACCACCCGGAACCGCACGCGGTAATCCGCTTGCCATTCCAGAATCGGTCTCGTTCGGAGCCGCCGCGATGGCGGAGCGGTTCGGCGGCTCAATCGTTGGCCGCTTTACCGGCGCAGACAACCTACCGACCCTTGAAGGGATCGCTCGCGCCGCACTCGACAATGCCGATCTGGTTGTTGTCACCGGCGGGGCATCGGTGGGTGAACGCGACTATGCCAAGGCCATGTTTGGCACCTTCGGTCTGGACTTGCTGTTCGCCAATGTAGCAATAAAGCCCGGCAAACCGGTATGGTTGGGTCGCGCACAGGATTGTTGGATTCTCGGTCTCCCGGGCAACCCAACATCGGCGATGGTGACCGCCCGGTTGTTCCTCGCTCCGCTGCTGGCGGCGCTACAGGGCGCGGATCTCGCCGATGTACTTGACTGGGAGCCCGCGATCATGGCAACCGCGTTGCCCGCGCCCGGCCAACGGACCAACTTTGTCCGCGCAAAGCGGGTAGCGGGCCGTATGGTGCCGATTGGCAATCAGGATTCCGGGGCTCAAGCAAGTTTGGCCGACGCACGTTGGCTACTGCGCTGCGATCCGGGTGTAGACCTTTTCGCCGACGACGGAAGTCTTCTAGCGCTGCGCCTTTGATCGTGCATTTATCTCAGAAGTTACGTGGGTGTTAATCGCGCAAGAAGGACCGGCCGCGCACTTTGGAATCGAGTCAGGAGAGTGCCACTCCTTACTATGCATCTGGAAAAGGATCGCGCTCCTGATCGTCGAAAAATTGCAAACGCTCAAAAGATGAGACGCATTGCAAAGAAGTGACTTGTATCACTCCTGCTTGCTGTCGGCTGACCTATGGCATACTCATGCTCATCGCTCCGTCGCAGGTCACAAAAACTCGGACTGGCATTCGCCCCCGTAGAATGTCAGCGATCTCCCTCTCACCGTTGCAGCCCTTGCTGCGCCGCATTGTGACAAAGGTCGCCTGCAAACGTCCAGAACTGTTCCAGCGGCTCGGCTCGCACCGGCAAAGCCGATATCTGCTCGACGCGCAAGAGCTGCCCTTCGTGTTTCTGCTCGTCCCTGACCCGCACAGACCACAACTTCGCGCGTACTTGCGTTCGTCCTCGCCCACAGTCGATGTCCGCATAGTTGGACCGCTCAGGACGCTGGCGCGGATGGCGGATGGGGGGATTGACGGCGATGCCCTGTTCTTCTCTCGCGAGTTCACCATCACCGGAGATCTAGAGGCGGCGGTTTGTTTGCGCAGTGCACTAGACGACCTCGAGGGGTCGATCATGCAAGACCTGTTTGGGCTATTCGGCGCGCCAGGGCGGTTGCTGGGAGGTTTTCTTCATCGCCCTGGATCGTTCCAGCAGGCGGGAAGCTCCCTAGCATGAAGCGGCCGGAACTGGTTTGCCCGGCCGGAACGCCAGCTATGCTGCGCGCGGCAGTCGAAGCAGGCGCGGACGCGGTCTATTGCGGTTTTCAGAACGCGACCAACGCCCGGAATTTTGCCGGACTCAATTTTACGCCGAAGGAATTGCAGGACGGGGTAGCCTATGCTCACACCCGCGGCACCAAGGTGCTGCTTGCACTGAACAGCTTCGCTTCGGAAGGTCGATTCGAGCTATGGAAGCATGCCGCCGAGTGCGGAGCGGATTGCGGCGTCGATGCTTTCATCGTCGCCGATATTGGCGTTGCCAGCCACCTGGCGAACCAACTTCCGCAGCAGCGCCTGCATCTCTCAGTGCAGGCGGCAGCGTCCAACCCGGAAGCGATCAACTTCTACTGCCGGGAGTTCGGGATCGCTCGCGCAGTCTTGCCGCGACTCTTGACCATTACCGAAATCCGCAACTTAAAAAACGAAGTTGATTGCGAGATCGAGACGTTCGTATTCGGCAATCATGGCCTGATGGTCGAAGGTCGTTGCAGCCTAACAAACTATGCGGTGGGCGTATCGACCAATATGGATGGAGCCTGCTCGCCCGCCTCGCATGTCCGTTACGAGCGCGATGCCACGGGAGGCATGACCGCTAACCTAGGCGATCATGTGATCGACTGCTTCGCCCCGTGCGATCAAGCGGGCTATCCCACGATCTGCAAGGGCAGGTACCGCACCCCGGTCCGTGAGGAGCCCTATTACGCTTTCGAGGAGCCGGTCAGCATTAACCTTATGGATATGCTTCCCGAACTGATTGGGGCCGGAGTCGATGCGTTCAAGATCGAGGGACGGCAGCGCTCGCGTACCTATGCCGGTCAGGTCGTCGGCGCCTTTCGCAAAGCGATCGATGCAATCCTGGCGGGACAAAGCCCGAACCCCATCGATCTCATCGGCCTCACCGAAGGTCACAAGCAGACCCAGGGTGCCTTCCTCACCAAGAAGTGGCGATAGATCGATGTCTATAACCCCGCTCGCCAAACTCACCCTCGGTCCAATCCTGTTCCACTGGGATGCTGCCGCCAAATGCGATTTCTACGCACGGATCGCCGATGAATGCCCGATCGATACGGTCTATATCGGCGAGGTCGTCTGCTCGAAGCGTACCCCATTTTTCGAGCGGCACCTGCCCGAAGTGATCGAGCGGCTTGAGCGCGGCGGCAAGACTGTCGTTCTATCGACGCTGGCCGAAGTGGTTTTGCCTCGCGAGCGGAAAATGACCACCGAGCTTTGTGCCCAATCGGATTACCTTGTCGAGGTGAACAACGGTGCCGGGCTTGGTCCGATTGCGGGGCGGCCGCATCGGATCGGGCCGACTTTAAATGTCTATAACGTCCAGAGCATGGTCCATCTGGCCTCGCGGGGCGCAGATCATTTCACCCTTCCGGCTGAAATACCCGGCAATGTTGCCGCTTTGATCGGAGCTGCAGCCCGCCCGATCGGCGTGGGGATCGAGGTTCAGGTGTTCGGCCGCGCCCCGCTGGCCCTTTCGGCACGCTGTTTTCATGCCCGCGCACACGGGCGCAGCAAGGACGATTGCCGGTTTGTGTGCGAGGCTGACCCCGACGGATTGCAGCTCTCAACTTTGTCTGGAGGACCGTTTCTGGCGATCAATGGTATTCAGACGCTGTCGTGGGGTTACGTTAATCTTGGAGCAGAACTAGATGCGATGTGTGCGGCCGGAATCTGCTATTTCCGGTTGATGCCGCACCGGACCGACATGGTGACGGTCGCAAAGATCTTTTTCGACCGGCTTGCCGGTCTTTCGTCACCGGATGAGGCTGGGGCGTGTCTTTCGGCGCTCGGCCTTGGGCCGTTCGAGAACGGGTTCTGGCATGGCCGTGCCGGTCACCTTTACCACACCGAACCCGAACATTAGCTGTCAATCGGCGTCCGATCGGGACCCCCTATCGGCGCGAAAAAAGGGGGACTGACTCACTATCCGTGCAATTCGGCTCATGCTGGCACCATAATTCTGGCCTTGAGCAGCAGGTTCCTTTTGCACGCCGGTTCACACTTTAGCTCTCGGAAGAGATAGTGAGGCAGGTCAATTTTGCCAGAACATTTTCCCGTATCTTGTGCCCCCAACCAGAAAGAGGCGCAAAATGTATGATGCCTGACCCGACTACCCTCCAACACGAAATCTGGAACTCTAAGTATCGCTTTGCCCCTCAGGGTGGCGGGGGAGACGGGTCTGTTGAAGAATCCTGGCGCCGCGTGGCGGGGGCGATAGCCGCCAACGAGGTTCCCGCCGAACGGGCGCGCTGGGAAGCGTCTTTCTATGATGCGCTCGCCGGATTTCGCTTCATCCCGGCCGGGCGCATTCTAGCTGGTGCCGGCACCGGGCGCGATGTCACCTTATTCAACTGCTTCGTAATGGGTGCGATCCCTGACGATCTCGACGGCATATTCCAGCATCTGCGCGAAGCGGCACTGACAATGCAGAAAGGCGGCGGTGTCGGTATGGATTTCTCGACTATCCGGCCCGCCGGAGCACCGGTACGCGGAGTCGGTGCCCAAGCCTCCGGGCCGCTCAGCTTTATGGACAGTTGGAATGCGATGTGCGGCACGATCATGGCGGCGGGACAGCGGCGCGGGGCGATGATGGGCTGCCTGAGAATCGACCACCCCGATATCGAGCAATTCATCGATGCCAAGCGCGATAAGACGCGGCTGCGGAATTTCAACATTTCGGTTCTAGTCACCGATAAATTCATGAAGGCACTGGCTGCCGATGCTCCCTGGCCGCTGCACTTCGAAGGTCGGACCGTGCGGTCGGTCCCTGCCCGCGATCTGTGGCGGCAGCTTATGCAGGCGACCTATGATGTAGCCGAGCCCGGAGTGATCTTCATCGATCGGGTCAATCAGCATAACAATCTGGCCTATTGCGAGGAGATCATTGCCAGCAACCCGTGCGGCGAGCAGATGCTGCCGGCCTACGGCGCCTGTCTGCTCGGTTCGATCAACCTTGCGCAGCTCGTTCCTCAACCCTTCTCCAAGGGTGCGGCGCTGGACGAAGACGATCTGGCCGGATTGACAGCGACTGCGATCCGGTTTCTCGACAATGTCATTGACGCTTCGCGCTATCCGCTGCCGCAACAGGAGGCCGAGGCGCGCAGCAAGCGTCGGATCGGGTTGGGCATCACTGGGCTCGCCGATGCGCTGCTATTTTGTAACGAGGCGTATGGCAGCGAGCGGGCAATCGATCTTACGCGGCAGTGGCTGACCAAGATCAAGCAGGCTGCTTATCGGGCCAGCGCTTTGCTGGCAGCCGAGAAGGGGCCTTTCCCGCTCTATTCACCCGAAATTCTCGACAGACCGAACCTTCTCTCGCTCGATCCTGAAACGCGCGACCTGATCGCCCGCCACGGCCTGCGCAATGGTTGCCTGACGTCGATCGCGCCGACCGGCACGACCTCGCTGCTAGCCGGAAACGTCTCATCGGGTATCGAGCCTGTCTTTGCCTACAGCTATGTCCGCAAAGTGAGACAGGCCGACGGATCGACTCGTGAAGAGGCGGTCGAAGATCACGGCTATCGGGTCTGGAAGGAAGTCAACGGCGAAGAGGCACCACCCGTGGAGCTGTTCGTCAGCGCGCAGACGCTCTCACCGTCCGATCATCTTGCCATGCAGGCACCGGCACAGCAACTGATCGACAGTTCGATTTCGAAGACGATCAATTGCCCGCAGGATATCACCTTCGATCAATTCATCGACATCTATGCCGAAGCCTATCACCTTGGTTGCAAAGGGCTCACTACCTATCGCCCCAATTCGACTACCGGGTCGATCCTTTCGGTCGAACCCGAGACAGCACAAACACCACCAGCGAAAGCCGAACTGGAACCCCGCCCGGAATCACTTCATGGAACCACCTACAAGATCAAATGGTTACAAAGTGCGCATGCGATCTATGTGACGATCAACGATCTGGTCGAGGATGGCCGTCGACGTCCGTTCGAGATGTTTATTAACTCCAAGAACATGGAGCATTACGCCTGGACCGTGGGGCTGACCCGGATGATTTCCGCAGTTCTGCGTCGGGGCGGCGATATCGGGTTCGTGGCCGAAGAACTCAAGGCCGTGTTCGACCCGCGGGGTGGATCCTGGGTCGGCAAGCGCTACGTCCCATCCCTGCTTGCGGCGATTGGCGACATATTCGAAGGCCATGTTGTGGGCCTTGAAACGGGGCATGGGCCACGCGCTGATCCGCTCGTCGGGGCACCGGCGAGCGCCAATGCCCCGATGGGGGCGATCTGCCCTGCTTGCGGCGGCCGGGCCCTTCATCGCCAAGAGGGCTGCGACAAATGTCTGGAATGCGGGTTTTCCAAATGCGGATAAGGAGGGTCGGGCATTGGCGCGACATCACACAGGGTCAAGTTGGCGAAGCCGGTCTAAATCAAGGATTGCAAGGAGGGTGCGCGACAGCGATGCGATAATCCGCATCGACTTCAGCGCAGTCACTTCCCTGCTGACGGTTTCCTTCGCCAGGCCAAGATAGTCTGCGACATCGGGACGCGGCATGGGCAGGTAGACCTGGTGGGCTTGGACTAGCCCGATGTTGCGTGTGCGATCATGCACATCGCAGATGAAGTGGGCAAGCTTCTCACGCGCCGTTGCTTGACCAAGAATGGCCATTCGCGTCTGCGCCGCGGCAAGATCACGGGCAGCTTGTCGGTTGCGCGATTTTGCCAGCAGTGGATTGACGTGAGCAAAAATGTCGAAACGATTTACCGCGAACCGGCACAGGGTTGCCCTCGTGACCGCCTCGGCTGTGCAGTGATAGCGCCCCGATCCGTCGATGCTAATGAATTCTCCTGGAAAATGAAAGGCAACAACCTGTCGCCGACCGTCCGCAAAAACGGTGCTGAGCTTTATCACTCCATCAGTAAGGCTGTACAGGTGGGCGGCTGGGTCCCCCTGGTGAAATAGCGGCTGTCCGGCCAGCAACATGCAACTGGACCCAAGATCGCGCAGGCTTGCCACTGCTGCGACGGGAAGCGTACTGCAAAGGGCATCAGCACTGACCGCACAGTCGGCGCAAGGGTGTTGCGAAGCGAAATCTGGTCTACGCACTTAGGGTTGCTTCCAAGCCGTTATTGCTAACCGCCACTGAGCACTGGTAGCAGTGTGGATAGTCGTTAATGATTTATATCAATTCGTGATCAGGCCGCGAGGCCCATCCTCATGGCGTCGGCTGTTGCAACGCACGGAAGCGCACCGCTCAACTGCTTCCACTTGACATGGATTAAGCAGGCCGGACTATTGCCATGTACCGCAAGCGGCTGGCGTTGAGCTTCGGCACTCCTTTGCGTACTGTTCTACAAGCGTAGAGGAGAATCGTATCACATTTGGCGCATAGCCAAAATCGGGGAATTAGAGCTTCAACATGGCTGACCAGCGCGACCCGTCAGCATCTCATGGGCGGTATTCTTCGCCGCCGTGCTTGGCGGCGGAGATCGACCCGACCTATTTCGATCCGCTGGGAGTCGATCCTGAACAGGCTCGCGATGTCGTCCGCTGGCGACGGGCCGAGCGCGAGCGGCTGCGCGCATATCGTCGGGAACTTGGCGGCCATGTCCGCAGGCAGTGGGCCGAAGCGCTGCGCACGCATCTCTACCCATTTCTCACCGAGCTGCTCGGCCAAACCCGCAATGCTGTGCTGGGCGGCTATTGGCCGATCCACGCCGAAGCCGACCTGCGCGCACTATGGAGCGAACTGTACGAGGCGGGGTTCACCGTTGCCCTGCCACTCGTAGAACGGCGCAACGCGCCGCTGGTCTTTCGCCGCTGGAACCCCGCGATGCGGCTGGTATCTGGCATATGGGATATTCCCGTACCGCCTCCAGACGCCGAGCTGCTAGTGCCGAGCGTACTGATTGCCCCGGTGTTGGGTTGGGATCAACATGGTTTTCGGCTGGGCTATGGAGGGGGCTATTTCGACCGGACTCTGGCGGTGCTCGACCCGCGGCCCTATGCCATCGGCGTAGGGCTGCAGGCGGCGAGGATCGCCACCATCTATCCCCAGCCACACGATATCGGGCTGGACGCAATTGTCACCGAGGATGGATTTCGGGTTCAGCGGCGCGCTCTGAGCAGCAACGGCCCGTAGAGCAGCGCGAACCCGCCAAAGGCGGCGATCCAAGCAGTTGCCGCAACGGTGTAAAGCACCTCGCGCGCCTGTGGCCAAGCACCGGCTCCAAGGCGAGCGCTGACTGCGACAAGCATTGCCGCATAGAGCAGGAGGGTGCCAGGCCCGGCTGAAAGCTCCTGCCCGGTATGACCCAGGGTCGCGCGGCTCATCACCGCCAGCGTCATCATCCCGATTGCGCCCGCCATCCACAAATGCTGCCCGGCCGCGTCGATGGCAAGCCCGGGCCATAGCACGCTTACACCCAGCGCTCCGGCCCCAAGCGGCACAAAGGCGTAGCCAACGTGGAGAACCCATAGCAGCGGTTCGCGCCGGGTGCGGTGCCCAGCCCATCGCGCCAGCCGAATTGCATGGACCGCACCAACCCCAATGAGCGTCGCGCCGGTTGTTGTGGCCTTCGGGGCTAGCACCCAGAGCAGCGCGCCTGCCAGCAGGAGCGCCAGCGCAAACTTGTCGAACCTTTGCATGGGCGGTGCGGGCAAGCGCCCTGGATTTTCACGAACCAGCCAGTTGCGGGTAAACGAGGGGACGATCCGCCCGCCGATCACTCCGATCATCAGCATCGCCGAACACAGCCCCAGTCGCAGCCCATAGCCCTGTGCGGCATAGCGGACGTGGGCGGCCTCCCAGTGGAACATCGCGTTGCCCGTTGCGAAACAGGCCAGAAGCACCAGCACGATCAGATTGCGCCAGTTCCTGCCCGCAATGATTTCGCGCACCAACGCCGCGCCCAGCGCCAACGGCAGCGCCAGATCAACGAGCGCGACGGGTAGCGACGGGAAGGCCAGCGAGGTGGCCACCGCCACTCGCCCCGCAAGCCACAGCGCGAACAGACCTGCCAATGGCCAGCCGACGATAGGTAACCGCCCGGTCCAGTTCGGTACGGCGGTCAGCAGGAAGCCGGCGATCACCGCGCCGAGGTATCCGTAGAGAAATTCGTGTGCGTGCCAACTGACGGGATCAAAAGCGGTGGGCAGCGTGATGAACCCCAGCAGCATGGCCACCCACAGCGCCATCGCCAGCGCCGCCCAGATGCTGGCGCCAAGGAAAAACGGGCGGAAGCCGAACGACAGCAGCGCCGGTCCGCGCCATGCGCGCATCTGCTGCGCGGTGGTGCTCATCGCCGCGCAAACCGGGGGAACAGCACTTCGTTCTCAATCCGCATGTGTTCGGTCAGGTCGTCGATCAGTTCGGTAAGGCCGGCGTACAGCGCGGTCCAACTGCGGCAGGCGCCCTCGGGCAGAGTGAGATCGCGGGTCAGGCGAAGGATCTGCTCGATTGCGGCAGCATGGTCCTCGTGTTCACCGCGCATGACCGCTATTGGCTGCTCAATTCCCAGCGTGCCGCCGCGGCGCATCGCCGGAAAGAGGATCAGTTCCTCCTTGCGCATGTGCGGGTCAAGTTCCCCGAGCATCCGGTGGAGGAGATCGGCCAGGCCGGTGGGTACCTCGGGCGCACCAGCGTGGACACCCTCGACCTTTTCGGCGAGCGCCAGCAGCGCGGGCATCTGATCACGATGACGGGCGTGAAAGCGTGCTTCGATGTGATCGACAAGATCGACCACGGTCATTTCTGCAATTGTGTCAGTCATTGGTTTCGCCCTTTCGTGATCGGAGGTGAGAACCTCTGTGCTTGGGGTGAGCACTCCACCCTTGGCAGGGCATCGCCCGCGCGAGCAGCAGGCAACCCGTCGCGCTGCATTGCAATGCCGGTCAGCAGGCTGTCAGCGATCGTGCGTGCCCGCTCACCGACCATCTGCGTGGCGGCAGGGCTGCCCTCCAAATTGCGCAGTGTCTGGTAGAACAGTTCGAGCCAGCGGCTGAAATGCTCGAGATTGAGCCCGGAAATTGCGAGATGTTTGGCCATCGGGTTGCCTGAAAACTCGCCGCTGTTGTGCAGCACCGAACGCCAGAATTGCTTCATCCGTTCGAGATGCGCAGGCCAATCGGCGATTCGATCAGCGAAGATCGGACCCAACACCGCGTCGCCTCGGATGCTGCCGTAAAAATTCTCGACCAGGAAACCGATGAAGGCGACATCCGCCCCAACCGCCTCCGCATCCCCGCGCTTGCGGTCTCGAGCCGTGGCGGCGTGCGGGTGGGCGGATCGTGCTTGGGCAGGAGGCGAGGACACCGTTCCGACTCACAAAGTGGTATTGCTGATGCAGCATTTATTCCGTTTGCGCGAAAAAGCAATATATGAAATACCTGTTTTATGCAGCTCACTCGTCATACCGACTACGCATTGCGTGTGCTGATGTATCTGGCGGTTAATCCGGGGCGTCCGGTGCCAATCCCGGAAATGGCGAAGGCCTACGGTATCTCCCAGAACCATCTGGTCAAAGTCGCACAGCGCCTCGTGCGTTCGGGCGTACTTGCTGCGACCCGGGGGCGGTCTGGAGGTGTGGCGCTTGCGATGAACCCATCCGACGTCCGGCTGAGCGAGGTTGTCCGGGAGAGTGAGCCAAATTTGCAATTGGTCGATTGCGCCAAATGCAGCATTTCCGCAGCTTGCAGCCTGCCCAATCCACTGCAGCAAGCCATGAATGCATTTTTCATGGTTCTCGAGCAGCATACTCTGGCCGACCTTGTCAGTTCGGCACCTGGGCTAACTTCTATCTTGAGGCCTGCTTCATGGCAGCAATAATGCTGCAATGTGTGTGATGCGCTTCAGCCCGCTGCTTCACCGAGATCATTGCCTATCAGACCCGGCTGTTTATGCCGATGAACAGCGCTCGTGAGATCGTGCAGGCGCTGGCGGCTTAGTTTGGGCTCACAGCGGCCGGTGGCTGGTCACCACTGGCCGCCGACCTTGGCAATTTCATCCAACAGAGCTTGCTTGGATGGCGTGCGCCGATTGCCCCCATTGCGGGGAACATCGACGGCGCCCACGACAAGACGACGCTCGGCTATGCGCTTGCCAAGCGTGGTGAGGCTGATGGCCTCACGCGTCGTCTTCAAGGTCTTGAACGCCATAGGTCTGCGCCGTTTCTTCGCGAATTCGCCGTTCCATATAATGGAGATCAAGGCCTTCAGAAAGAGTGAATAACGCTTTGGCCTGCCCTAGCATGTCCCGAGCTGCGCCAGAAGCGTATTGCCCCATCCGGTCGGCAATCAGATCCTCAACGGAAATCACGGCCACTGTGCCGTGCGCTTCGACTTCGATCATCTGAAGCAGGCTTGTATCGGCATAGCCATCAAGCAGTCGGCTGCCAACCACCTCGAAGCCCAATTTGAGATCGGGATGAATCCAGCCTCGCGTGGAAACGCCCGGGCCACTGGGCCTTATGAAGCCATGCTTCATCATGATGGTCTCGAGCGCGGTCTGTTGCGTGGAAACCAGATCAAAGTCACCAGTGTTCACCGCTCCCTGGGTGTAAAGCTCAACCGCGCCTCCGCCGACAAGGATCGGCGGCTTCAAGTCCAATTCGTCCATGGCCGAACTGATCTCGGCCAGCTTTTCAAGCGCTGCTTCAAATTGCGGTCGCCACTGAGTCATGAACGGTTGCTTCAAGCATCTGGCGCCTCCTGTCGATGGAAATGTCGGGTCAATCTTGGATTGGAGAAAAGGGGAAAGCCATGGGGGCGAGGCCCCCTAGCAGGCTGCGGAAAAACCCCTTCCCATAACCGCTCTGGTGTGATTCGAGTTTCGGACAGGATCACAGCGAGGACGGTACATTGCGCGGGACTGACGAACGCAGCGAGGGGCTATTTTCCTACGTGAGTTGCGAAGCACGGGTGCCGCAAGGTCATCCGCTTCGTACGATCCGGGCGATCGTGGACGAGGCGCTGGAGGTTTTGTCCGACGACTTCGAGGCGATGTATTCGCGGATAGGTCGTCCATCGATCGCGCCAGAGAAATTGCTGCGAGCCTTGCTGCTGCAGGCGTTTTTCTCGATCCGCTCGGAGCGGCAGTTGATGGAGCAACTCGACTACAACCTGATGTTCCGCTGGTTTGTCGGGCTGTCGATGGATGCGGCGATCTGGGATGTAACGGTGTTCACCAAGAACCGGGACCGTCTTATGGCGGGTGATATCGCTGCCAAATTCATGGCCGCCGTGCTGCAACCGGCACGGGTTCGGGCGCTGTTGTCGACTGACCATTTCTCGGTGGACGGCACGCTGATCGATGCCCTGGGGGAGCATGAAGAGCTTCAAGCCCAAAGATGGCGGCCCAGACGATGGCGACGATACGGGTGGCAACGGAACGGTGAACACAAAGGGCCGCAATGCGGAGCGCGATTTTCGCAATGAAAAGCGCAGAAACGCCACCCATGCGTCAACCACCGATCCCGATGCACGCCTTTGCAAGAAGGCGCAGGGCCAGGCTGCCAGACTATGCCACATGGGCCATATCCTGATGGAAAACCGCAACGGCCTGATCGTCGATGCACTGTTGACCAAGGCCACCGGCACCGCCGAACGCGAGGCCGCGCTGACCATGCTGGGACGCCTCGATGGCCGACACCGGATCACGCTCGGCGCGGACAAGGCCTATGATGCGGCCGAGTTCGTTGCCGATCTGCGCGACATCAACGTCACGCCCCACGTCGCGCAAAACAACGCCAATCGGCGTTCGGCCATCGACGGGCGCACCACCCGACATCCCGGCTATGCCGTATCGATGCGCATCCGCAAACGCATCGAAGAAGGATTTGGCTGGATCAAGACCTGCGGCGGCCTGGCTAAAACCCGCCACAAAGGCACCGAACGCGTTGGCTGGCAGTTCACACTCACTGCCGCCGCCTGCAACCTCGTGCGCCTGCCAAAACTGCTCGCGGTCGCATGACCACGCCCAGAATCCGCCCGAACAGAGGATTTTAAGGGAATTCCAGACGACAATCAGGCTAAACAGCCAACCAGAACCGCGCTCAAACGCTCACGTCCCAGCGCGACATGTCTGATGGGCTGGTTTTTCCGCGGCCTGCTAGAGGCAAAAGCGTCACCATGATCCGGGCCTCTCGACCCGAGGAAAGCAATGGGGTAAGCTGTTGTGTGGAGACGCTTTAGTGCAAAAGCCTTTGACCGACGAGATTGATATCATTCGACGGGTGATCCCGTGGGCTGGATCCGAATTCGCTGCGCGAGCATGGTTTCGCTCACAAACATTGGCAGGTTTTGGCGATCGGACTGCACAGGATTTGGTTCAGGCTGGAAGGGCCGATGCAGTCAGGGGTTACCTCGCGCGAATAGGCGAGAGCGGGTTCTCCTGACTCTGGATGTGCCTGATCACGCGCCGCTGTCTGTCTTCCGATTGGCAAGAAACTCATCGACGGAATGCTGTAGATGGCCACCGAAGTACTTGCGAGCGATTGCCTGAGCTCGCGCGACGGTCAACGATATAGCAGACTTCTTTCTACCGATTAGGTTCAGAGAGTCCGCCAGCATATCTGTATCCTTGCTCATAGGGCGGCCTCTTGTGCTCCTTATCGGTTTATGACCACCTTAAAAAGGAACCAAATTGGTTTATCGCAGATTCCATCAAAACACGAGGGGTGGGCTCTGCTGGGTTAGAATTCGCAAAACACCAATGCCTTGCTGAATTGAACCTAGCCCCCCCTTTTCATGTACGAGAAATGTACGAATGGGCAACTGGCTCAATGTGACAGGGAAAGCTTTTCCGCCATTTTTCGGAGAGTTGTGAGTGGGGCGTGTACGCAGGCTTTCGTCAGTTTCTGCATCGAAACGTTGGATTATGTGGATCCAAAACCTGCCATAAAATCCTGATTTATTTGGATTTTATGGTGGGCGCGACAGGGATTGAACCTGTGACCCCACCCGTGTGAAGGGTGTGCTCTACCGCTGAGCTACGCGCCCGCACCAGTGCGGAAGGTGGCGCCCCTAATCCAGCGGCGGGGCGTTGACAAGGGGGCTTGGCGATTTATGGCGCGGGTGATGACCGACAGCTCCGAAACCGCCGCCCCCGCGCCCGCCGTCCAGGCCGACGTGCCGCCCGATCACCTGGCGATCAGCCCGCTTTCGCCGCATTTCGATGCCGCGATCCTGCAGCGCGGCGTGGGCATCCGCTTCAAGGGCGTGGTGCGCCACAATGTCGAGGAATACTGCATTTCCGAAGGCTGGGTGCGGGTGCAGGCCGGCCGGACGATGGACCGCAAGGGCCAGCCGCTGACCATCAAGCTGAACGGCCCGGTCGAGGCGTGGTTCGAGGATCTGGGCGAAGGCGCGCCCGTGGCCAGCAAGTGATGGTTGGGCTTTAAACCACAAGGCCCGCCCGGATCGCTCCGGACGGGCCCCGCGGGAGTTAGCCCTGAATTTCGTCAGCGCGTGCCGTAGGCGGCGATGATCGCCCCGATCGGATCGCTGCTGGCCCCTTGCACGGCCAGGCCGTGGCTTTGCGGGGCGGGGGCGGCGGCCAGCCGGGCCGGTACGGCACCACCGCGCGCCCTGGTGGGGTAGATGAACCCCGCCACCGGCCAATGCGTGGTTCCCAGCCCCTGCACGGGCGCGAACCACACGCGAACTTCCGACCAGTCGTTGCCCGGCGAGACGTCCACCGCGCGGACATCGTCCTCGACCTGCCCGCGCCGGCCGTTGATCGGCGACCAGTTGGCGTGGCGCAGCAGCACGGTGCGCGAATCGATCACCTTGCTGACCGCCGCGACATGGCCGAGCTGCATCTTGCCATAGGGGCGGAAGGCCATCACCGCGCCGGCCTTGGGGGCAAAGCCGCGGGCATATCGGCCCTCGGCCTGGTCCCACCAGGTCCAGGCATCGCCGCGCAGCTGGATGCCGGAAACCTGGCGCGCATAGGGCACGCATTGCAGGCTCTCCGGCAAATTGCTGCCGCCTCCGCCCGAGACGGATTCGAAATCCACCGCCAGGGTGATCGCCGCCAGGGCCGGGGTTGCGCCCAGCGCGGTCAGGGCCACCAGCGTGGTAAACAGGGAGCGTTTCGTCATGCTGCCTGAATAAAACGGGCAGGGTTAGGGCCGGGTCGCGGGATGTGGTTACCGCAAAGTCAAGCCAGATTAGCGGCGCCCGAACAGGCGTGGTTAGCCACCTGCTGCGCACAATGGTTACCAGGCCGGCAAGAAATTGCCGGGGATTGCGCCGGGGCCGCTTATGGGCCACGGGGGCACGATGAAGCCGCAAGTGGTCATCATCGGACGCCCGAATGTCGGCAAGTCGACCCTGTTCAACCGGCTGGTCGGCAAGCGCCTGGCGCTGGTCGACGATCAGCCGGGGGTAACGCGCGACCGGCGGCTGGGCGATGCCAGCCTGCTGGGGCTCGATTTCACCATTGTCGATACCGCCGGGTGGGAAGACGAGGATGCCGCCAGCCTGCCCGGGCGGATGCGCCAGCAGACCGAGGCGGCGCTGGAAGGCGCGACCGTGGCGCTGTTCGTGATCGACGCCCGTGCCGGGCTGACCCCGCTGGACGAGGAAATCGGCCGGCACTTGCGCGAACAGTCGGTGCCGGTGGTGCTGATGGCCAACAAGGCCGAGGGCCGGGCCGGCGATGCCGGGCTGTTCGAGGCCTTTTCGCTGGGCTTTGGCGAGCCGGTGGCCTTCTCGGCCGAACATGGCGAGGGGCTGGCCGACCTGTTCGGCGCGCTCAACCCGCTGATCGGCGACATGATGCCCGACCCCGAAGCCTTCGCCGAGGCGGACGACGATGAGGATGCCGACCTTTCCGCCCCGCTGAAGCTGGCCATCGTCGGGCGGCCCAATGCCGGCAAGAGCACGCTGATCAACGCCATGCTGGGTGAGGACCGGCTGCTGACCGGGCCCGAGGCCGGGATCACCCGCGATTCGATCGCGGTCGACTGGCACTGGCGCGACCAGAAGACGCGCGAGCTGCGCCCGGTGCGGCTGATCGACACCGCCGGCATGCGCAAGAAGGCGCTGGTGACCGACAAGCTGGAACGGTTGGCGGTGGCCGATGCCCGCCACGCGATCGACTTTGCCGAGGTGGTGGTGCTGCTGCTGGACGCCACCCGCGGGCTGGAACACCAGGACCTGAAGATCGCCAACCTTGTCCTCGAAGAGGGGCGGGCGTTGATCATCGCGGTTAACAAGTGGGACGTGGCGCAGGATGCCTCGGGCCTGTTCAACGGCATCCGCGCCGCGCTGGACGAAGGGCTGGCGCAGGTGAAAGGTCTGCCGCTGCTGACCGTTTCGGCGCGCACCGGCAAGGGGATCGATGCCTTGCTGGGCGCCGCCTTCGAAATCCGCGCGGCGTGGAGCAAGCGTGTGCCCACCGGCATCCTCAACCGCTGGTTTGAAGCCGCGCTGGAGGCCAACCCGCCGCCGGCGCCCGGCGGCAAGCGGATCAAGCTGCGCTATATCACCCAGGCCAAGACCCGCCCGCCGGGTTTCGTCATCTTCGGTACCCGGCTCGACGATCTGCCCGCCAGCTATCAGCGCTATCTGATGAACGGCCTGCGGCGGGAACTGGGCTTTTCCGGGGTGCCGGTGCGGCTAACCCTGCGGTCGGCGCGCAACCCCTTCAAACAGGACTGAGCCGCGTGGCCGCGCCTGTTCCGGCCATTCCCCTGTCGCTCGACCTGATCGGCACTGCCGTCTTCGCGCTGACCGGCGCGCTGCTGGCGGCGCGGATGCGGCAGACCTTCGTCACCATGGGGTTTTTCGCGCTGATCACCGGGGTGGGCGGCGGCTCGGTCCGCGATCTGCTGATCGGCGCGCCGGTGTTCTGGGTGCGCGATGCCTGGGTCGCCCCGGCCTGCCTGGGGGTGGCCACGCTGGTCTGGTTCACCCCGCGCCGCTGGTGGGAGGGCGAGCTGCTCGACTGGGCCGATGCGCTGGGCCTGGCCGCCTATGCGGTGCTGGGCACGGCCAAGGCACTGGCCTTTGCCGTCGCTCCGGTGCCGGCGATGCTGATGGGGATCGTGACGGGCTGCGCCGGCGGGATCATCCGCGATGTGGTGGCGGGGCGCCCCTCGATCCTGATGCGGCCCGAGCTTTACGTGACCGCCGCCGCGCTGGCCTCGGCCCTGTGCGCGGGCGGGCAGGCGCTGGGGCTGGCCCACGGGCCGGCCTGGGCCATGGCCATGCTGGCCGGCTTTGCCCTGCGCGGTGCGGCGATCCGCTGGCGGCTGGGGCTGCCAGCGTACCAGCGCGATCTCTGAACGCCCGAAGCGGTCAGTTCTTCGTTGCCAGGCAGGAAATCCCCGCTGCCGCCAGCTTGCGACAGGCGGCCTGCGCCTCTTCCTGAGAATAGCCCGTGGCGAGCAGGCGGGTAACCTTGCCGGCGGGCGCGTTGAGGCGGGCGTGGCCGGCCACTTCGGGGTGGCCCTTCACCTTGGCCCACATCGCATCGGCGTTGCCGGGGACGCCAAAGGCGCCCAGCTGGATCCGCCAGGCGCCGCCGCTGGCTGCCGGGGCGCTGGCCATGGGGGCCGGGCGCGGAGCCGGGCGCGGGGCCGGCGTCGACGCGGTGGGGAAGGCGTTGGCAAAGCGGCCTGCCGGGGCCGGGGTATAGGCTGGGGCGGGGGTATAGGCGGGAGCCGGGCGCGGCGGGGCCGGCGGCGGGCTGGCCGGGCGGGCGAAATCGGCACCGGCGCCGCCCGGGCCGCTCAGCCCGGCAGCGCGGCCGGCGGCGGTGGGCAGGCCGGAATTGGCCAGCCGGGTGGCAGTGGGGGTGCCGGCGGAGGGGGCCGGCGGGGTATAGCGCGGCGCGGCGGCAACCGGCGCGGGTCGGCTGGCCGGCGCCATCGCCTGCGGGCGGGAGCCAAGATCAACCGCCGCCACCTGCCGGGCGCGCGCCGCCTCGGCCCTGGCGGCAAGATCGGGGGCGAGGGCAGCGGCCTGCTGGCGCTGATCCATCGGAATGTACTTGTCCATCTGGGCCAGTGCCTCACGCGCCTGGGGCAGGCCCTGCTGCTGGGCCAGGCTGACCAGCGCATAGGCCTTGACCCAGTCCTTCGCGACGCCGTCGCCGTTGAACAGCGCCAGGCCCATCACATATTGCGCGCGCGGATCGCCACGGTCGGCCGCGCCCGAGACATAGGGTAGCGCCTTGGCATGTTCGCCGCGCTGGAACAGCAGCAGGCCATAGATGTCCGAGGCCTGGAGGTGGCCCTGCGCCGCGGCCTGGCCGTAGAGCACCTCGGCCTTGCCAAGGTCCTGCGGCACGCCGCGCCCCAGCTTGTAGGCCTGGGCCAGATCGAACTGGGCATCGGCATCGCCGGCCTGCGCGGCGGCCTGCCATTCGCGGATCGCGCGGGCATAGAGCGCCTTGGCACCGGCGGTATCGCCACCCTTCTCGGCCTCGATCCCCGCGCTCCACGCGTCGACCCCGGCCTTGACGTCGGCCAGCGCCGGACCGGGCAGCAGCAGCGCCGGGGCCCCGACCAGCGCGGCAAGCGCGATTCCAACCTTGCGTTTAACCGCCATGATCCCTCTCAACCCCTTGCATCCGCTGCTTCGGCTTGTGCCATAGTATCGTTATGGTTAGCAAAATGTTTCGCCCGGCCCCCTGCCGGGGTGGCGTGCCCCGGCCCCCCCGTTAACTCAAAATTAGGAACGATCTGCGATCCCGCATTACCGGCCCGTGCATTTGGCACCGGCCAGCAGGGGAATGCGACGTTGCGGGTTCTGGCTTTGGCATCGCAGAAGGGCGGATCGGGCAAGACCACCTTGTCCGGCCATCTCGCCGTCCAGGCCCAGCGCGCCGGCGCCGGGCCGGTTGTGCTGATCGATATCGACCCCCAGGCCAGCCTGGCCGACTGGTGGAACGAGCGCGAGGATGAATTCCCCGCTTTCGCCCAGACCACGGTGGCCCGCCTGGCCAGCGATCTCGCGATCCTGCGCCAGCAGGGCTTCAAGCTGGCGGTGATCGATACCCCGCCGGCGATCACCATGGCGATCCAGTCGGTGATCGCGGTGGCCGAACTGGTGGTGGTGCCAACCCGCCCCAGCCCGCACGACCTGCGCGCCGTGGGGGCCACGATCGACATGTGCGAGCGGGCCGGCAAGCCGCTGATCTTCGTCGTCAACGCTGCCATGCCCAAGGCCCGGATCACTTCGGAAGCCGCCGTGGCGCTGAGCCAGCACGGCACCGTTGCCCCGGTGACGATCCACCACCGCACCGATTTCGCCGCCAGCATGATCGATGGCCGCACGGTGATGGAGGTCGACCCGCAGGGTAAATCGGCCCAGGAAGTGACCGCGCTGTGGGCCTATATCGCCGACCGCCTCGAAAAGAATTTCCGCCGCACCGTCTTCTCTGC
>JAFECL010000030.1 GCA_018242165.1 Pseudomonadota bacterium | reverse complement strand
GGTCAAGGTGGTCGACCTGACCGAAACCCTCACCCCCGAATACCCGACCATCACCCTGCCCGCCGAATTCGGCCAGGCGTCGCCCTTCGTGAAGCAGGAAATCTCGCGCTACGATGATCGCGGGCCCGGCTGGTACTGGAACAACTTCACCCTGTCCGAGCACACCGGCACCCATTTCGACGCGCCGATCCACTGGGTGACGGGGAAGGACGTTCAGAACGGCGCGGTCGACACCATCGATCCCGCGCGCTTCCTGGCCCCAGTCTGCGTGATCGACTGCTCGGCCGAGGTGGCCGCCAATCCCGATTTCATCCTCTCGAAAGAGGTGCTGCTGGCGTGGGAGGCGCTGCACGGCCGCATCCCGGCGGGCAGCTGGGTGTTCCTGCGCAGCGACTGGCGCAAGGTGGCCGATCCGCAGAACTACACCAACCTTGACGACAATGGCGCCCACTCCCCCGGCCCCGATGCCGAGGCGACGCTGTGGATGATCGAGGAGCGCGACGTGCTGGGCTTCGGCACCGAATGCGTCGGCACCGATGCGGGGCAAGCCTTCCGCTTCGAACCGCAATACCCCTGCCACCACTTCATGCACGGCGCCGGCAAGTACGGCCTGCAATGCATGACCAACCTCGATCTGCTGCCCGCCACCGGCGCGGTGATCATCGCCGCCCCATTGAAAATCGAGAACGGCTCTGGCAGCCCCTTGCGGGTGCTGGCGCTGGTGCCGGCCTGAGCGCGGGGGAGTAGCACCCGATGGCCGAACGCTCCTTCGCCAAGGAGGTTCAGAAGCTGCGGCTCGGCAAGGGGGAAACCTTTGCCGGCGAGGGGATCCTTGCGGTCACCAAGGCGCTGCTGCAATCGGGCATTGCCTATGTCGGCGGCTATCAGGGCTCGCCGATCTCGCACCTGCTCGACGTACTGGCCGACGCGCAGGAGATCATGGCCGAACTGGGCATCCGCTTCGAAGCCAGCGCCAACGAGGCGGCGGCGGCGGCGATGCTCGCGGCCAGCGTCAACTATCCGCTGCGCGGGGCGGTGGCCTTCAAGTCGGTGGTCGGCACCAATGTTGCCTCGGATGCGCTATCGAACCTCGCCTCGGGCGGGGTGACCGGCGGGGCCATGGTGATCGTGGGCGAGGACTATGGCGAGGGTTCCTCGATCATGCAGGAACGGGCCCACGCCTTCGCGATGAAATCGCAGATCTGGCTGCTCGATCCGCGCCCCAACCTGCCCTCGATCGTGCGGATGGTCGAACAGGGGTTCGAACTGTCGGAAGCCTCGAACACCCCGGTGATGCTCGAGCTGCGGGTCCGGTCGTGCCACCTTTATGGCCGCTTCGAGGCCAGCGACAATGTCCGCCCAGCGTTCGGGCTCAAGGATGCGATGGAGGCTCCGCGCCGCCAGACCGACCGGATCGTCCTGCCCCCCGCCAATTTCCAGCACGAGGTCGAAAAGGTGCGCGACCGCTGGCCGGCGGCGATCGACTTCATCCGCCAGCACCGGATGAACGAGTTCCTCGGCGGACATTCCGGGCCGGTCGGGATCATCGTCCAGGGCGGGCTCTACAACAATGTGGTCCGCGCGCTGCAGCTCGCCGGGCTGGCCGATGCCTTTGGCCAGACCGAGGTGCCGATCTACTGCCTCAACGTCACCTATCCGCTGATCGATAGCGAAGTGGTCGGCTTCTGCGCCGACAAGCGCGCGGTGCTGCTGGTCGAGGAAGGCCAGCCCGACTTCATCGAGCAGAATGTTGCCAGGATCCTCCGCCAGGCGAAGGTCGATTGCGCGCTGGTCGGCAAGGAGATGCTGCCGCTGGCCGGCGAATATACCGGCAAGGTGGTGTCGGACGGGCTGCAGGCCTTCCTTGCCGCCCATGCCCCGGCGCTGCTGGGCAAGGGCGGCGCGCGGCCGCCCGAGGCTGGCTCGAACCTGCCCGACATCGCCGGCGTGGTCCCGGCCCGCCCGGCCGGGTTCTGTACCGGCTGCCCCGAACGGCCGGTGTTCACCGCGATGAAGCTGCTGTCGCGCGAGATCGGCGAGTTCCATGTCTCGAGCGACATCGGCTGCCACCTGTTCTCGATCCTCCCGCCGTTCAGCATCGGCAACACCACCATGGGCTATGGCCTGGGCATGGCCGGCATGGCCGCCTTCCAGGCCCCGGCCAAACAGCGCACCGTGGCGCTGATGGGCGATGGCGGCTTCTGGCACAACGGCGTCGCCAGCGGGGTGGGACACATGGTGTTCAACCGCAACGATGGCGTCGCGGTGATCATCGACAACGGTTATGCCGCCGCCACCGGCGGACAGGACGTGCTCTCGTCGCGCGCGGCCAACCGCAGCCGCACCACCCAGCACCCGATTGCCAAGGCCGTGCGCGGCATGGGGGTCGAATGGGTCAAGGAACTGCGCAGCTACGATGTCGCCCATGTCCGCGAGCGGCTGCGCGAGGCGATGACCACCCCGGTCAAGGGGCCCAAGGTGATCATCGCCCAGTCGGAATGCATGCTCAACCGACAGCGTCGCGAAAAGCCGCTGTTCAAGGCGGCGGTGAGCAAGGGCGAACGGCGGGTGCAGGAGCGTTTCGGCGTCGATCCGGAAACCTGCACCGGCGATCACAGCTGCATCCGCCTTTCGGGTTGCCCCACGCTGACCGTGCGCGACAACCCCGATCCGCTGCGCGACGAGCCGATCGCCCACGTCCAGAACGACTGCGTGGGCTGCGGCAATTGCGGCGAAACCGCCCATGCTGCCGTGCTCTGCCCCAGCTTCTACCGTGCCGAAATAACCCACAACCCCACTGTGTGGGATCGGGCCAAGGCCCGGCTGCGCGGCGCGGTGATCGGCTGGCTGCAGGCGCGCGACGCGCGCCGCCGGGCACGCTGGGCCTTCTGAAATGAACGCGCCGCCCGCCCCGGAGGCGATCGTCCGCCCGATCACCCTCGCCATCATGGCGCTGGGCGGGCAGGGCGGCGGGGTGCTGGCCGAATGGTGCGTGCGGCTGGGCGAACTGGCCGGCTATCGTGCCCAATATACCTCGGTGGCCGGGGTCGCCCAGCGCACCGGTTCGACCATCTATTACCTCGAATTCTTCCCCGAGGCGGCCATCGCCCGCGCCGGGCGCGAGCCGGTGCTGGCGCTGATGCCGGTGCCCGGCGATGTGGATGTGGTGATCGCCGCCGAACTGATGGAAGCCGGCCGGGCGATGCTGCGCGGGCTGGTCACCCCGGATCGCACCACGCTGATCGCCAGCACCCACCGGGTCTATGCGATCAGCGAAAAGAGCGCACCCGCCGAGGGCCGCGCCCCCGGTGCCCCGGTGCTCGAGGCGGCGCAGGCACACAGCCGCCGCTTTGTCGGCTTCGACATGGAGGCGACGGCGCAACAAGGTGGCAGCGTGATCAGCGCGGCGCTGTTCGGCGCGCTGGCCGGATCAGGCGCCCTGCCGATTGCCCGCGGCGTATTCGAGGAGGTGATCCGCGAGGGCGGCAAGGCGGTCGAGGCCAACCTGCGGACCTTTGCGCTTGCCGTAACGGAAGCAACGACGCCGACGGAACCATCGGCCCCGGCCATCGATCCCCCGCCAGCTGCGGCCCCTGCCCCGCGCGATCCGGCGGTTGCCGCGCTGCTGGCGCGGATCGACGGCGAAATCCCCTTCCGCGCCCGGGCCAGCGCCCGCGAGGGGGTGCGCCGGCTGATCGACTGGCAGGACGTGGCCCAGGCCGGGCGCTACCTCGATCGCCTCGCAGCCCTCGCAAAGGCCGAGGACGAGGCCGGCGGCAGCCGGCAAAACCACGTGCTGGTCGACGAGCTGGCCCGCAACCTCGCCCTGTGGATGAGCTTCGAGGATGTGTTCCGCGTTGCCGACCTCAAGACCCGGGCCGAACGGTTCACCCGGATCGATGGCGAAATGGGCGCGGCACCGGCGCGGCTGGTGACAGTGACCGAATTCATGCACCCGCGCATCGACGAGGTGCGCGATTCGCTGCCCGAGGTGCTGGCCCAGCTGCTTGATGGTGCGCCCGGCCGCTGGCTGGCGCCGCTGTTCGCCAAGGGCCGGCGGATCGCCACCACCAGCCTTGCGGGGTTCCTGCTCTTGCGGCTGTTGGCGCAGGGCCGGCGCTGGCGCCGCCGCACCCGCCGCTATGCCCGCGAGGAAGCGGCGATCGACGGCTGGCTGGCGCGGATCGCCACCACCCTGCCGCGCAACTATGCGCTGGCGCGCGAGCTGGTGCGCTGCCAGCGGCTGGTCAAGGGCTATGGCGACACCCACGCGCGCGGCAGCGACCGCTTTGCCGCCCTGATGGCCCGGTTCGATCGCGATGGTCAGGCCCCCGGCTATGCCGCGCGGCTGGCGGCACTGCGCCAGGCGGCGCTGGCCGATGAGGAAGGTACGGCGCTGGCCCGGGCGCTGGCCGAAGACGATGCGCTGGTCAGTCAGGGATGACGGCGGTGACCTCGATCTCGACCATGGCCTCGGCCTCCATCAGCGCCACCACCTGCACCACCGCCATCACCGGATAGTGCCGCCCGAAATACTCGCGATAGATCGCGCCGATGTCCCGCGCCCGGTCGAGGTATTCCTGCCGGTCGGTCACGTACCAGGTCATCCGTGCGACATGCTCGGGCCGGGCCCCCGCTTCGGCCAGCAGCGCGACGATGTTGGCCATGGCCTGGCGGAACTGGGCGACCATGCCGGCGGCCACCCGTTCCTCCGCATCCCAGCCGATGATGCCTGCCAGAAAGACCAGTTCGCCGCGCGCGACGAGGCCATTGGCATAACCCTTGGGGCGCGGCCATCCTTGCGGTTGCAGCACTCGCATGATCTCTCCCCCAAACACTGGACTTGCCACCGGATGGCGATAATGTTTTAATCTTGAAATATCCTCTAGCCCGGAGCGGGTTCGTGTTCAAGCCGGCACAGCGCATACGCTTCAGCCCCCAGCCGGGGGCGGCGCCGAGCCGTGCCGAGGCCGCCGCTTCGCGCTTGTTCAGCCCGGTCGATTGCGGCCCGATGCGACTGGCCACGCGCACCTGGGTGCCGGCGATGGTGCCCTGGCGGGCCAGCCCCGACGGCGAGGTGAACGCCGATGTGATCGCCTGGTATGCCCGGCTGGCGCAGGGGCGCCCCGGGGCGATCGTGATCGAGGCGACCGGGATCCGCGACGTGCCCTCGGGCCCGCTGCTGCGGATCGGTGATGACCGCTTCGTTCCCGGCCTGGCCCGGCTGGTGGCGGCGGTGCGCGAGGCCAGCGGGGGCGAGACCCGGCTGCTGATCCAGCTGATCGACTTCCTGACGATCCGCCGCCGGCCCGAGCGCGACACCTTCCTGCGCCGCTTCCTGCCGCTGACCGACGCGCTGCGCGCCCGGGTCGGCCACGGGGATGACACGGCGGTGCGCGAGGCGCTGGTCGCCCTGCCCGATGCCGAACTGCGCGCGATCCTGCCCGAGCGCGACTGGGAGGCACTGAGCCTGGGCTATCGCGAGCGGGTCACCGATACCCACCTGCCGCAGATCGCGGAGCTGCCGCAGGTGCTGCCCGGCCTGTTCGCCAAGGCCGCCGCGCGGGCCGAGGCGGCCGGGTTCGACGGGATCGAGCTGCACTATGCCCACGCCTACACGATGGCCTCGTTCCTGTCCGCCCGCAACGACCGCGCCGATGGCTATGGCGGCCCGCGCGAGGCGCGGGTGCGGTTGCCGCTGGAGGTGTTCGCGGCAGTGCGCGCGGCGGTTTCACCCAATATCGCGGTCGGTTGCCGGATGCTGGCCGACGAATGCATCGCGGGGGGCAGCGGGCCTGACGACGCCGCCTGGTTTGCCGCCGAATTTGCCCGCGCGGGGATGGATTTCCTCTCGCTGTCGCGCGGTGGCAAGTTCGACGATGCCGCCCAGCCACGGGTGGGCGAGGCGGCCTATCCCTACACCGGCCCCAGCGGCTATGAATGCATGCCTGCCGCGCTGTCTGACGCGGCGGGGCCCTTCGGGCGCAACCTGGCGGCGGCGCGGGGGGTGCGTGCGGCGGTGCGCGCGGCGGGCTGCACCACCCCGGTAGTCACCGCCGGCGGGGTCCACGGCTTCGCCCAGGCCGAGGCGATGCTCCACGATGGCAGCGCCGATGTGGTTGCCGCGGCGCGCCAGTCGCTGGCCGATCCCGACTGGTGGCTCAAGCTGCGCAGCGGCCACGGCGCGGCGGTAAGGGTCTGCGAATATTCCAACTATTGCGAAGGGCTGGACCAGAAGCACAAGCAGGTCACCTGCAAGCTGTGGGACCGGCTGGACCTGACGGGCCCGCTCCGCGCCCTGGCCAGCGATGGCCGGCGCCGGCTGGAACCGCCGGCCTGGAGCCCCGCGCCACCTTCAGGGAGCATCACCGAATGAACCACACCGAACAGTTCGACCGCTGGATTCGCGGCCCCTTCGTGGCGATGAACACCGAGCTGGAGGAACTCTACTTCGCCGCCGAAAACCGGATGGACCCGACCGGGATCGGCGATCCGATCAAGGCGCAGATCCGCGACGAGGGCCGCGCGCTGATCCTGCCTCTGCTGGACGAGGGCAAGACCAACGACGGCTTCGCCAATGCCTTCGACCTGCTCGGCAATGTCGGCTTCTACATGGGCGCCCTGCGCCGCCACGAATTGACCAACCCCGACAAGGAGGAGCGCTCGCCCTTTCCCGAAGCCTCGGCGCTGGCGCTGCATATCGGCGTCTCGATCGGGATGGTCCCGCGCTTTGCCACCGCCCATCTTGCCACCCACAACCTGGCGATCGACGGCAAGCGCAAGAGCTTCACCGCGCTGGAGGACGAATTCGTCTTCATCGACGAGAATACCCGCGCGATCATCTCGTACCAGCGCGCCGCCGATGCGCTGATCCGCATCGCCCCGCTGGGCATTTCCAGCCCGGTGACCGACGTCTTGTGGGAGGACGCCAAGGGTGCGCTGCGCAACGTCATCGAATACAACCGCCGCCTGTTCGACACGCTCGACACCGCGCGGTTCTTCTTCTGCGTGCGGCCCTACTACAAGCCGTTCCGGGTTGGCCGGCAGACCTTCCGCGGATCGAACGCGGGGGATTTCGCCGGAATCAACGAGCTGGACCTGCTGCTCGGTCTGACCCGGGCGAGCGACCCCTACTATTCCCAACTGCTCCACGAAAAGCTGCCCTTCATGATGCCGGACGAGCAGGCCCGCCTGCGCGCGGTGATGAGCCGGCGCAGCCTGCTCGACGAATGGCTGATCGCCGCCGAAAGCCACGCCAGCCAGCCGTGGTTCCGCACCAACCTGCGCCACTACCTCGAGGTTTGCGAGCTGTTCGCCGAAACCGCGCGCCAGCACCACCACCAGCTGGTCAGCCGCTTCATCGGCCAGCCCAGCGCCAGGCTGCCCGAAGGCTCGCTGAAGGGGATCACCGCCAGCGGCCCGCCGCTGCCCGTCATGCTGCGCTCGCTCCAGATCCTCCACGATCTGCGCTGCGCCGAACCCAGCGAGCTGACCGCCACCGCCCATGCCGAATTCGCCCGGCTGCGCGCGCTGGCAGGCTAGGATGGTGCGGGCGCTAGCAGGCCTGGGGGTTGGTGGCGATCACGTCGCGCAGCGCGTCGACCACCGCCGCCGCCATCGGCGAGAGCACGTGGCCCCGGCGGGTCGATATGCCGAAAGCGGTGACCGGCATCGCCGCCTCGGTCGGAATTTCGACCACGGTTCCGCCGAACAGGTCGAAGTCGATCAGGCTGCGCGGCCACAGGCTGAGCATGTCGCTGCCCCGGATCATCCGCCCGTTGGCAATATAAGAATTGCTGACCACCACCGGGCGCGGCGCGGTAACGCCAAGGTCTTCGAAGCACGAATCGAACTGGCGGCGCAGCAACGTCTCGCTGCCGGGCAGGATCCAGCGCTGGCGGGCCAGCACTTCGGCGCCCACCGCCGCACCAGCCGCCAGCGGATGGCCGCGCCGGGCAACGATGCAGGCCTGGAAGTCGGACAGTTTCTCTTGCACCACGGCGTCGTGATACTGCATTCCCGAGAGGCGGCCGGCGACCAGCTCCACCTCGCCCGACAGCAGCGCCGGCAGCACCCGCTCGACCCCGCCTTCGAGGATGTTGACGATCACCTCCGGGTGACGGGCGCAGAACGGCACGATCGCCTGGGCCAGCATCCCCGCACTGCCCGCCAGCAGCGCCCCGATCCCGAGAATATGGCGCTGCTGGCTCGACACCGCCTCCAGCTGCTGGCCGGCGCGATCCAGCTGCGACAGCAGGATGCGCGCCTGGGCGATCAGCTCCAGCCCCACCGGGGTCGGCACCACGCCGCGATTGCGCCGGGTGAACAGCTGGGCCTTCATGGTATGCTCAAGATCCTGCAGCAGCTTGCTGGCGGTGGGCTGCGAGACGTTGAGGTGGTTGGCGGCGTGCAGGATCGAACCGAATTCACCGATCGCCACCACCAGGCGCAGATGGCGAAAACTCATCCAGTGTTCGAGCTGCATCGCCCATGTTATTCGGATTTCCGATACCAAGGCAACAGCTAACCATGGCCACCCACCCCACCCTGCCGCCCGCCGAGGCCATTGCCGACTGGGACGCGGCCTACGCCAATGCGGCCTATATTCCCGATGGCGAGAGCTTTCCGGCGCGCTGGGCCGAGGCCGCCGCCGCCTTCCGCGCCGCCCGCCCCGCCACCGACCGGATGGGGCTGGCCTATGGCCCGCAGCCGCGCCAGTGGCTCGACCTGTTCCTGCCAGAGGGCAGCCCCGCCGGCCTCGCGGTCTTCGTCCATGGCGGCTACTGGATGGCGCTCGATCCGGCCAGCTGGTCGCACCTGGCCGCCGGCGCGCTGGCGCGCGGCTGGGCGGTGGCCCTGCCCTGCTACCGCCTCGCGCCCGAGGTGCGGATTCACGATATCGCCGAAGACGTTGCCACCGCAATCGCCTATGCCGCCGCGCTGGTGCCGGGCCCGCTGTGCCTGGCCGGGCATTCGGCGGGCGGGCACCTCGTCACCCGGATGATGGCCACGCCCTCGCCGCTTGCCCCGGCGCTGCTGCCCCGGCTGCGCGCGGTGCTGTCGATCTCGGGCCTGCACGATCTGCGCCCGCTGCTGCGCACCGCCATGAACGCCACGCTGCGGCTCGACACGGCGGAGGCATGGCACGAAAGCCCCGCCCTGCTGGCACCCGAAGCCGCAGCCAGCGCGGCGGTGCTGACCTGCTGGGCAGGGGCGGGGGAGCGCCCCGAATTCCACCGCCAGAACGCCCTGCTGGCCAATGTCTGGCACGGGCTGGGCCTGGCCACCCGCGCCGTCGAGGCCCCGGGCCGCCACCATTTCGACGTGATCGACGATCTTGCCGATCCGGCCTCCGCCCTGTGCGCGGCCTGGCTGGGCGACCAATGATACAACCATAAGAACAAACGGGGAGAAGGCAGCATGGACGAAGCCGATATCGGCGCCGGCGAGGCCGGGCTGACACGCGGGTTGACCAAGGCCCAGGCGGTGATGATCGGGCTGGGCGGGGCCATCGGTACCGGCCTCTTCCTCGGCAGCGGGCTGGCCATCGGGCTGGCCGGCCCCGCGGTGCTGGTCTCTTACCTGCTGGCCGGCTTCGTCGCGCTGGTGATGGTCTTCAGCCTCTCGGAAATGGCCGTGCTGCACCCCGCCGCCGGCTCGTTCGGGGTCTATGCCGAGGCCTACCTCAATCCCTGGGCCGGCTTTCTCGCGCGCACCACCTACTGGATGGCGCAGGTCGTGGCGATCGGTGGCGAGGCGATCGCGGCGGGGATCTACATGCAATACTGGTTTCCGGGCAGCCCGGTGTGGCTGTGGTCGCTGGGCTTTGCCTGTGCGCTGCTGTGGGTCAACCTGCGCTCGGTCAGTAATTTCGGCAGCTTCGAATACTGGTTCGCCATGATCAAGGTTGCGGCGATCATCGGCTTCATCGTGCTGGGGCTGGGCGCCGTCTTCGGCCTCACCGGGCCGGCGATCGGCCTCGCCAACCTCTATGCCCTGCCCGGCGGGTTCGCCCCGCACGGCCTGTCGGGCATCTGGCTGGGGATGACGGTCGGCCTGTTCAGCTTCGTCGGGATCGAGATCATCGCCGTCACCTCGGGCGAGGTGCAGGATCCGCGCACCGCCATCCCCGCCGCGCTGCGCACGATGATCCTGCGGCTGTTCCTGTTCTATGTGCTGGCGCTGGCGATCGTGGTCGCCTTCGTGCCGTGGACCCGGATCGGCGGCGAAACGGTGGCGCAATCCCCCTTCGTCACCGTGCTCGAATATTCAGGGGTCCATACCGCGGCGGGGATCATGAATTTCGTGGTGCTGGTCGCCGCGCTGTCCAGCATGAATGCCAACACCTACCTCACCAGCCGGATGCTGTTTTCGCTGGCGCGCGGCGGGCTGGCGCCGCGCAGCTTCGGGCAGCTGTCCGATCAGGGCGCGCCGCGCTCGGCCACACTGTTCTCGGGCGCCTGCATCCTGGCCGCCGCCGCCGTCTCGCGGCTGACCCCGCAGGCCTATTCCTACATCCTCTATGTCGCCACTTCGGGGATCATCCTGGTCTGGCTGACCGTGCTGGCCAGCCACCTTGCCTTCCGCCGCCACCATGGCTCGGGGGATCTGCCGGTGCGGATGCCGGGCTTCCCGGTGGTCCAGCTGGTGGCCATGGCCCTGCTGGTCGGCTGCTTCTTCACCATCAACCGCCAGACCGTGGCCTTCGTCGCGATCTCGGCCTGGCTGCTCATCACCACCCTTGCCTATCTGCTGCGCCACCGCCTTGGAGCCCGACATGACGCCTGATTTCGCTGCCTTGCGCCGCCTGTTCCCGATCCTCAGCCGCAAGACCTACCTCAATTCCGGCTCCTATGCGGCGCTGGCCGATCCGGTCGAGGCGGCGTTCCACGCCTATCTCGCCTGCCGGCAGCAGCACGGCGCGGCCTGGGACCAGTGGGTGATGAAGAACGAGGCGGTGCGCGGGCAGATGGCCCGCCTGCTCAACGCCAGCGCCGACGAGGTGGCGATCACCGCCTCGGCCTCGGCCGGGATCAACGCCTTGGCCAGCAGCATCGATTTTTCCGGCCCGCGCAACACGGTGGTGATCAGCGACTGGGAATTCCCGACCAATGCCCAGATCTGGTACGCGCAGGAACGGCGCGGCGCGCGGGTCGCCCGGGCGATGCCCGATGCACAGGGCCTGATCGGGCCCGAGGCCTTCGCCCCGCTGATCGACGAGAGCACCGCGATCGTCGCGATCACCCAGGTCTGCTATCTCAACGGCGCGCGGCTCGATGTCGAAGCAGTGGCGGAAATGGCCCATGCGCGCGGCGCGAAAGTGATGGTCGATGCCTATCAGGCGGTGGGGGCGCGGCACTGGGACATGGCCGCCAGCAAGGTCGATTTCCTTGCCGGGGGGATGCTCAAATACCTGCTCGGCACCGCCGGGATCGGCTTCCTCTATGCCCGGACCGAGGCCATGGCGGGCCTGATCCCGACCCAGACCGGGTGGTTCGCCCAGGCCGATATCGGGGCGATGGATTCAACCGGCAACCACCCCGCACCCAGCGCCCGCCGCTTCGAGGCCGGCACGCCCCCGGTGCCCAGCACCTATGCCGCCGAAGCGGGGCTTGAACTGCTGCTGTCGATCGGTACCGAGGCGATCCAGCCCCGGATCGAGGCGCTGACCGGCCAGTGCATGGACCGGCTGGCGGCGATGGGCTGGCCCGCCGCCACCCCGCGCGACGATGCCCGGCGCGGCCCCACGGTGGCCGTGCCGTCGCGCGATCCCGCCGGGCTGGTCGCCGCGCTGGCGGCGCGCGACATCGTGACCTCGTGGCGTGCGGGCAACATCCGTGCCTCGTTCCATTTCTACAACGACGAGAGCGATATCGAGCGGTTCGTCGCCGCCCTTGCCGACCTGAAGGCGGCCTACGCCCCCTGATCGTCGCGCAGGGCGCTGCGGCGCAGCTTGCCCGTCGCGGTCTTGGGCAGGCTGTCGCGGAACGCGATGGCGCGCGGGTACTTGTAGGGGGCGATCACCGCCTTGGCATGGTCCTGCAAGGCACGGACCAGCGCGGCATCGCCCACCACCCCCGGCGCGGGGACGACGAAAGCCTTGACCACCATCCCCCGCGCCGCGTCGGGCGCACCGATCACCGCGCATTCGGCCACCGCCGGATGGGCCAGCAGCGCCGCCTCCACCTCGGGCCCGGAGATGTTGTAGCCGGCCGAAACGATCATGTCGTCGGCCCGGGCGACATAGCGGTAATAGCCATCGGCATCGCGCACCGCGACATCGCCGGTGCGGTTCCAGCCGTGGCGGACGTAAAGCGCCTGGCGCGGATCGTCGAGATAGCGGCAGCCGACCGGCCCCTGCACCTCGAGCAGGCCTTCCTGCTCGGCTCCCAGTTCGCGTCCCGCATCGTCGACGATCCGGGCGCGATAGCCATCAAGCGGCAGCCCCAGTGTTCCCGCCCGCGTCCGGCCCGGCCCCGAGCAGATGAAGACATGGAGCATCTCGGTCGAGCCCATCCCGTCGATCAGCTCGATCCCGGTTGCCGCATGCCACGCCGCGAAGACCGGTGCGGGCAGCGCCTCGCCCGCCGAAACGCAGGCCCGCAGGGTGGAAATGTCGTGGCCGGCAAGGCGGGGCAGCAGCGCCTTGTAGGCGGTGGGCGCGGTGAACAGCATGGTCGCGCCATGGGTGGCGATCGCCACGAGCAGCTCGTCGGGCTGGTAGCCCTCGTTCAGCACCACCGAGGCGCCCACCGCCAGCGGAAAGACCACCAGCCCGCCCAGCCCGAAAGTGAAGGCCAGCGGCGGCGAACCGATGAAACGGTCCGCCGCGGTCGGGCGCAACACCTGCGCGCCGAAGCCCTGCTGGATCGCCAGCACGTCGCGGTGGAAATGCATGGTCAGCTTGGGGCCGCCGGTGGTGCCCGAAGTCATCCCCAGCAGGCAGACATCGTCGCTGGCGGTGTCGGCGGCAGTGAACTGGTCGCTCTGCTGCGCGATCAGCGCCTCGAGGCCATCGGCCCCCGGCGAGTGCCAGGCGATCACCCGCTCCAGCCCGGGCACGCTGCACACCGTCTCGTGGCGCGCGGCATCGCACAGGGCCAGGCGGATTTCGGCCCTGGCCACCGGCTTGGCCAGTTCGCCGGCCTGCAGCAGCGGCATGGTCGCCACCGCGATGCCCCCGGCCTTGATCACCGCCAGATAGGCGGCGACCAGCATCGGCGAGTTGGCCGCGCACAGCAGCACCCGCCCCCCCGGTACCAGCCCCAACTGCCCGACCAGCAGGTTGGCGATGCGGTTCACCCGGGCGTGGAGTTCGCCATAGGTCAGGCTTTCGCGCGCGGAAATCAGGCAGGGCGCATCACCGTGCCCGGCCGCAATCCAGCGGTCGAGCAGCCATTCGGCAATGTTCAGCCGATCGGGGCAGCGATAGGCAGGGTGGTCCAGCAGCAGCTTCGGCCAGGCCTCGGCCGGGGGCAGCCGGTCGCGCGCGAAACTGTCGACGTGCCCCGAGGGATGCATCATCGCGCCCCGGTCAGGTGACCGCCGTGCGGGCGTGGTACTCCGGCCGGTCCCAGGCGCGGCGGTTGATCACCCGCGCGATCCGCCGCCCGGCCTCTTCCGCCTCCGCCACCGAGACATAGAGCGGGGTCAGCCCGAAGCGCATGGTGTGGGGCGCGCGGAAATCGCCATGGACCCCTTCGGCCATCAGCGCCCGGATCGCGGCATAGGCGTGTTCGAAGCGGAAGCAGACCTGCGAGCCGCGCGCGGCATGGTCGCGCGGGGTCAGCAGTTCCAGCCCCGGACAATCGGCCGCCACCGCCGCGATCATCGCGTCGCTCATCGCCAGCGAGCGGGTGCGGACCATGGCCATGTCGACCCCTGCCCAGACGTCGAGCGCGGCATCCAGCGCGGTCATCGAGACGATCGGCGGGGTGCCGACGCGCAGCCGGTTGATCCCCTCGGCAGGGCGGTAATCCGGGGCGAAGTCGAACGGCGCGGCGTGCCCCATCCAGCCCCACAGCGGCGAGGCGAAATCAGCCTGCAGATCGGGGCGGACATAGGCATAGCTGGGCGCGCCGGGCCCGCCGTTGAGATATTTGTAGCCGCAGCCAACCGCGAATTCGACCCCCAGCGCGGTCAGGTCGACCGGCAGCGCCCCGGCGGAATGGCACAGGTCCAGCACCACCGGCACCCCGTGGGCCCGCGCCCGGGTCACCAGCGCGGGAACATCGTGCCGCCGCCCGGTGCTGTAATCCACCTCGGTCACCAGCAGCACGCCGACATCCGCGCCGATCGCCCCTTCCAGCGCCTCGGGCGCGACGGTTTCCAGGCGGTGGCCCTGCCCCAGCATCCCGGCCAGCCCCTGCGCCACGTAGAGATCGGTGGGGAAGTTGCCCTTGTCCGAGAGGATCACGCGCCGCCCCGGCGCCAGCCGCAGCGCCGCAACCAGCAGCTTGAAGGTGTTGAGCGTGGTCGAATCCGCCACCATCACGCTGCCCGGCGGCGCCCCGAGCATGGCCCCGATCCGGTCGCCCAGCCGGCGCGGCAGGTCGAACCAGCCGGCACCGTTCCAGCCAGCCACCAGCTGCGCCCCCCACTCCTCGTTCAGCATCGCTGCCATGCGCGGCTTCACCCCGCGCGGCATCGCCCCCAGCGAATTGCCGACCATGTAGATCAGCCCCTCGGGCAGTTCGAACAGATCGCGGGTGGTGGCAAAGGGATCGGACACGGGCCGGCTCAATAGTTGATGGCGGGGTTGTTGCCGGGGTAGATCACCCCGACCAGGTTGAGCCCTTCGGGGCTGAGGCATTGCAGCGAATGCACCGCCTTGGCCGGCAGGAACAGCACGTCGCCGGGGCCGATCGGGGTCTTGAGCGCTTCGCCCCAGACCATCCCCTGCCCGTCGAGCACCACCAGGATCTCCTCGTAGAGGTGGCGGTGCGGCTCGGCCTTCGACAGTGGAATGTTGCCCTGGAACTGGGTCATCACCGTGCTGCCATGGCGGGCATCGACCAGCAGCTGGAAATAGCGCGCCGCCATCGCCTGGCGCTGATCGGGGGCGATCTCCTCGGCCCGGTCGGGGTGGCTGGCGTCGAAATTGCCGGGCATCGCATCGAGCAGGTCGAGCGCCTCCCCGCCCGGGCCCTGCCACAGGTAGAAGGTCATTGGCCGGTCGGCGGCGATGGCAAAGGCCTCGTCCGGCATGACGTAGAGCCCGGTCTGCGCCCGGGCGGCGAATGGCCGGCCACTGATCGTCACGCTGCCTTCGCCATCCAGGCAATAGAGCACCGAATGGCGCCCCCCCGCCGCAACCACCGGGCTGGTGCCCGGCGCGCAAGTGAGGTGGAAGCACGACTGGAAGCGCGCGCCATGCGCCGGGGTCACCAGCGCGCGCCAGGTCAGCGATCCCGCCGCCCGGGGCGCGACGCCGCCCGGTGCCACCACGCACAGCCCGCCATCGAGCATCGCCCGCCCGCCGGGATCGGCGGTGACCGCCGCGATCGCCTGATTGGCGGCACTGTCCGGATCATCCTCGGCATAACCGCCGGGCAGGTTGTTGTGTGCGCCATCGCAGAACGGGGCGGTGCCACTGTGCTTGCAGCCGCAGAAGATCACTTCCTCGTCGCGTTCGGCGGTGAAGATCACCGGTTCGAACCCGGTGCCCTGGTGCGCGCCATCGCAGAACGGTTGCCGCTTCGAGCGCCCGCACGAGCACCAGGCATAACGGCGCCCGGCCTTCAATTCGTGGTAGAAGCCCTTGCGGCTGGCGATAAGCGGACAATCGGCCATGATATCCTCGTGCTGGAAACGACAGACCCAGCCGGTACCCTGACAACAAGCCGGGCGCCGGGCAAGGTGGCGGCAGGGGCAGGTTGGCCGCCCCCGCCGACGATCCTGGCCAGTTGCCCGCCGGTCAGCGGGGGCCGCCGCGTCAGAAGCGGCGGTTGATCCCCACCCCGAAGGTGCGCGGCTGCACCGTGATCCGCGCCAGCGGATCCTGTGCCGACGAGATCGCGTCGATTTCCGCACGCTTGTCGGTCAGGTTGCGGGCAAAGACCGTGGCCGTCCAGCCTTCCCAGGCCAGGCTCGCCCGGAGGTTGAGCAGGGCATAGGAGTTGAGCGGCACGTTGAACGGGCTGGCGGTGTTGGTCTGGGTGTTGGTGGCGCCACGGAAGGCCAGCGTGGCCCCCAGCGTGCCGGTCACCGTGGGCGACAGCGGCGCCGAATACTCGGCATCGAAGCTGCCCTGGTACTTGGGCACATTGGCCAGCTTCTGCCCGGCCTTGGCGTTGTTCGGATCGCCGGTCGAGGGCTGGTCCTGGGTCAGGTGGGCGTCCTGCACCGATCCGGCGAGGGTGAAGCGCAGCCCCTTGGTCGGGCGCAGCGAGAGCGATCCTTCAAAGCCGGTCACCCGCGCCGCGCCGGCGTTGGTGACGAAGTTGAATGCCCCGGTCGGATCGACCGAGCCGATCTGGATGTTCTTCCAGTCGATCCGGTAGACGTCGAGGTCATAGACCACCAGGCCATCCGCGATCTTGCCCTTGGCCCCCACTTCATAGTTCCACAGCGAATCCGGGCCATAGCCATCGGGCACGCCCGACATGAACGGCAGGCTCTTGGCGTTGAGGCCGCCGCTGCGGAAGCCCTGCGACACCGTGGCGTAGAGCAGGTTGGTGGCATCGACCTGGTACGACAGGTTCACCCGGGTAGTCAGCTTGTGATAGTTGCTGGGGGTATCGGCCAGTTCGCCCAGCGGGCTGGGGCCAAAGCCGCCGAAGGGGTGGGTCGTCATCTGCTGGCCCTTCAGCGACTGGCTGAAATAGCGCAGCCCGGCGTTGAGGGTCAGCTTGGGGGCCAGCTTGAGCGATCCGTCGAAGAAGCCGGCATAGCTGGTGGTCTGGCGGTTGTCATAGCGCCCGAAGATGGTCGAGCCGCCTGGCACACCCAGGAAATCGCACGAATTGTTGCCGCACCACGGCCCCACCGGATCGCCGTTCTGGCCATCGACCAGCACGTGGACGGTCAGGTTGTTATGCTCGACCTGGCGGAACCCGCCGAGGACGAAGTTGAACGGCCCCGCAAGGTTCGAGGCATAGCGGATTTCGCTCGACTGGATGGTCTGGGTCTGCGGCTCCTGCGTCACCGACAGCACGGTCGGGATGCCGAAGGCGGCGGCATAGTAGAACATGATGGGCGTGCCATCGAAGTTGAAGTTGATGAACCGGTCGAACCAGTTCGCCGTGGCGGTCAGCGTGCCGCCCGCCACCTTGAAGTTGCCGGTCAGCGAATAGACGTTGAGGCTGTCTTCCCAGGGGCTGCGGATCAGGTCGGTATTGACCAGATCGCCGCCCGGCATGGTCCCGTAGGTGACCGAGCTGGTCCCGAAGTTGACCGTGCGCCCGCCGAACGAGGTGGTACCCGCCGGGGTGTAGCGCGACGAACCGTTCGAGGTGGTGCGCTGGTGGGTGATCGAGGCAACGATGTCGATCCCGTCTTCCGGCACCCAGCGCAGCATCGCCCGGCCGCCCAGGGTGCTGTCGTTGTTGATCCCGCGCTGCGGCCCGGCCACGGCGCGCGGCTGGTTGATATAGCCGCTGTCGTTCACGCTCCACGCCACTGCGCGCAGCGCCAGCTTGCCGTCGATGATCGGCAGGTTGATCGCGCCGTCGAAATCGTAATTGCCCTTGTTGGCATTGTGGGTGGTCGACAGCTCGGCATGGACATAGCCGTCCACCCCCGACAGCTGCGGCTTCTTGGTGATGAAGCGCACCGTGCCGCTTTCCGATCCCGCGCCGAACAGCGTGCCCTGCGGCCCGCGCAGCACTTCGACACGCTCGATGTCGTACATCCGCACCGCCGCCTGGTGGCCGCCGCCGTCGTTGGCGTTGTTGCCCGAGATCACCGCCTCGTCGTAATAGACCCCGACGGTCGAGGCGCCCTTCGACTGGATGCCGCGGATGACATAGCGGCTGTCCCCCGGCCCCAGCTGTTCAAGCTGGAACCCCGGGACCGACAGCGCCAGCGAGGCGAAATCGGACACGCCCTTGCGCGCCAGCGCCTCGCCCGAGATCGCCTGGATCGCGATCGGGGTGGACAGGGCGGTGGCCTCGCCGCGCTTGGTGGCGGTCACCACGATTTCGCTGGCATCGCCCGGGGCTTTCGCGGTGGCGTCCTTCGCCTCTGCGGCCCGCGCCGGCACGCTGGCCAGCGCCAGCCCGGCTGCGCCGCAGACCAGCGCCGCGCGGCTCGACATCGTCATCCTGCCCATGGTTCTCTCCCTCTCGCTGTTCGCCGGGCGGCACCGGCCGCCGATGGTTTCCGCCAGACTTGGGGCCGGGGCCCGCGCCGGTCGATTTATTTCAACCTTAAAACATATGGGCATGCGGCTGCAAAGCGCCTCGCCGGCCCATCGCACCGGCAAATCTTGGGTTCAGTATTCCAATTCGGAATAGCAGCGCCGCCGGTCAGCGCCGGCGCCCGGGCGATGGTGCGCTAGGCGCGGATGCCGTAGCTGGCCGCATGGCGCCAGCCGCCCCGGGTGAAATCGGGGAAGTCCTGCGGCGCGCTGCGGTTGCGGACCGACCGGTCGGACAGTTCGAACAGCGCCGACCACGCCGCCCCGTCATAAACCGGCTGGTCGACCGGCAGGCCGTTGCGCAGGCAATAGATCAGGCGCCACAGCATGACGAAATCCATGCCGCCGTGGCTGCCGTCGCGGCTGGTCTGGTTGGCCAGCTTCGCCCACAGCGGATGTTCGTACTTGGCGTAATAGCCGTCGACGGCATTGTCCCACTTGTGGTGATCGGTCGACAGGCCGCCGGCATCGAGCGCGATCCGCGGGGGGTAGCCACCGAAGGCGCCATTGGTGCCGAGGATGTAGTTGTGCCGCGAATAGGGGCGCGGGCTGTCGATGTCGTGCTGGACCAGGATGGTGCGGCCCTTCACCGTCTTGATCAGCGAGGAACTGATGTCGCCCGTCAGGAAATTCCAGCCGCGCGCCGGATCGCCCTCGGGCAGTTTTTCGCGGGCATATTTCGCCATGCCCAGCGCCGGGCTGTCCATCGAGACGGCATAGTCAAAGCGGTCGCCCCGGTTGATGTTCATGTATTGCGCCACCGGCCCCAGCCCGTGGGTGGGATAGAGGTTGCCGCGCTGGCGGGTCTGCCAGAAGGGCCGCCACACCCCCTCGCCCCGCTGGCGGCGCGAGAGCTGCTGCTTCAGCTCGTGAAGGTAGGCCGCCTCGCCATGGAGCAATTCGCCGAAGAGGTTCTGGCGGACCATGTTGAGCACCATCAGCTCTTCACGGCCATAGCAGCAGTTCTCCAGCATCATGCAGTGCAGGCCGGTCCGCTCGCTGGTCTCGACCAGCGCCCACATGTCCTCGATCCGGGTGGCGATCGGCACCTCGACAAAGGCGTGCTTGCCCCGGTTCAGCGCATCGAGCGCCATCGGCGCGTGCCATTGCCAGGGGGTGAAGACGAAGACCACGTCGACATCGGGTCGGTCGAGCATGTGGCGGTAGGCGTGGATGTCACCGGTATAGCGCGCCGGAGTCTTGCCGGTCAGCGTAGTGACGTTCTTCAGGGTGCGATCGAGGACGAATTCGTCGATATCGCAAACCGCAACGATCTCGACCCCGTCCAGCTCGGCCAGCAGCTGCGCCATCGGCGTACCCCGCTCGCCCGCACCGATGATCGCGCAACGGACCCGCGCCATGGGCGGGGCAGCATGGGTAAACATTGCCCCGCCGGTCTGGCCATGGGGCGCCGTGTGGTGATGCCTGCTGGCGCCCGCCATCGCCGGCCCGGCCGCTGCCGCGCCGATCCCGCCCAGCACCCCGCGCCGTGTCACATCGCTCATGGTTCCCCTCCCCGCTGCCCAATCGGCACCGGCAGAAGAACCGGATTGCACCGGCGGCGTCCAGTCGAATCTTCAACCGGACGCCACCCGTGCGATCAGGCCGCGCGCAGCTCCGATCCGATCACGCTGACCCGTTCGGCATAGCGGCTGTAGGGGTGATAATCCCACACCGCGTGGTGCTGGGTGGCGACATTGTCCCACAGCACCAGCGTATCGGGCGCCCACTTCACCCGCACCTGCGCCGGCAGGCAGGTCTCGATGTGGTTGAGGTAAAGCTCGAGCAGGTGCCGCCCTTCCAGCGGGGTGACCCCCTCGATCCGGGTGACGAAGCCACGGTTGAGCCACAGCACCGGCAGGCCGCTGTCGGGGTGGGCGATCACCAGCGGATGCACGGTGCGGTTGTAGGGCATCCCCGCCGGCGGATCGATGGCATAGACATCGCGCCACGGCTTGGCCCCGTCGTGCAGCGCGGTAAGGCGGTGGGCCAGATCGCGCAGCGGGTCCGACAGGCGCTTGTAGCATTCGGTCATGCTGGCGAACATGGTATCGCCCCCGCCGATCTCGGGCATCTCGCGCATGTAAAGCGCGCTGGCGGCGATCGGCGCGGGATCACAGCTGACATCGGTGTGCCAGCCCTCGCCGATGGCATAGTTCGAATCCGGGGTGGTGCGGATCGGGGCATATTCCGGGTCTTCCTGCCCGGCAGGCACCAGGGCATGGACATGCAGCTTGCCGGTGCCGAACAGCCGGGCGACCGCCTTGTGCTGTTCGCGGTTCAGCTGCTGGTCGCGGAACACCAGCACCTGGCGTTCGATCAGCTGCTTCCTGATCCACCCGGCCTTGATGTCATCAAGGCTGGAAAGATCGGCGCCGAGCACTTCGCTGCCGATCAGCGGGGTCAGATGGTTCAGTTCCATGAGGCAGGTCTCCCGATCTGTTCTGTCCACCCGCTAATACCACGGGCGGGATGGCCATGCTTCATATTTTGCGCCATAGTCTTTTCATTATGAGCCAAAGCGCCGCCCTGACCGTGCGCGCCGCCGCGCTGACCGGCTTTGCCTCGCTGTGCCAGACCCACGGCATCGCAGCCGCCCCGCTGCTGCGCCGCGCCGGACTGGATCCGCTGGCCGAGGCCGAGCCTGACCGGCGGCTGCCGGTGGCGGCGGTCAACCTGGCGCTCGAACTGGCGGCGCAGGCCGCCGGGCGCGACGATTTCGGCCTGCGCCTTGCCGAGCTGCGCGGGCTGGCGAACCTGGGCCCGGTGGGCCTGATCGCACGTGACGAACCGACCGTCGGCTCCGCGCTGGCGCTGATCGAGGCCTGGCTGCCGCTGCATAACGAGGCACTGCTGGTCACCCGCGAGCGTTCAGCCGGGATCGTGGTGCTGCGCGCCGAAATCCTCGGCTCGGGCCCGCGCGGACAGGCCCGCGACATCGCGGTGGCGATGTTGCACCGCATCCTGCGCCAGCTGGCCGGCACCGACTGGCAGCCCGAAGAGGTCTGCCTGACCCGCGCCACCCCCGCCGAGCCCGGTCTGTTTCGCCAGGCCCTGGGGCCGAACATCCGCTTCCAGGCCGATTTCGACGGGCTGGTGGTGGCCGGCGAACTGCTCGAACGCCCCAACCCGCTGGCCGATCCGGCCTTCCGCCCCTATGCCGCGCGGGTGCTGCACGGACTCGACCCGCGCGGGGACGAGGCCATGGCGGTGCGGGTCAGCCGGCTGCTGGCGCTGCTGCTGCCCAGCGGGCGCTGCACCGCCGAACACGTCGCCCGCCACCTGGGCCTGTCGCGCCGCAGCCTGACCCGCGCGCTGGCGGCCGAGGGAACCGGGTTTCTGGCCCTGCATGACGCGGCGCGCGACGAGGTGGCCCAGCGCCACCTGGCCAACCGCCACCGCAACCTGGCGCAGATTGCCGACCTGCTGGGCTTTTCCAGCCCCTCGGCCTTCACCACCTGGTTCCGCCGCCGCCACGGGGTGCCCCCCAGCAGCTGGCGCGGCTAGCCGGGTTCCATCCCCCGGCCAAGCAGGGCGGCGGTCGCCTCGGTGATCTCGGCGATGCTGCGATCCTCGGCCCAGACGCCAAAGCGCAGGCCCAGGAACACGTTCATCCCCATGATCGCCCAGGCGCGCACCTCGTTGTCGCCGGGGGTGAGGGTGCCCGCCGCGACGCTCTCATCCAGCCGCCGCGCGATCCGCGCCGCCGCGCCGCTGTAGTGGCCCCGCCAGGCGGCGGGATCGGCGAACTCGGCCTCGTCGATGATGCGGTAGATTTCCTTGTGGGCGCGGGCAAAGTCGAGGAAGGCGCCCAGCGCCTCGCGCTCGCGCGGGATCCCGCTGCTGCCGGGGGTGATCGCAGCGGCGGCGGCGGTGGCCACCCCCTGGCTCATGTCGCGGACCAGCGCCGAGAAGATCGCGTCCTTGCTGTCGAAATAGGTGTAGAAACTGCCCAGCGCGGTGCCGGCGCGGCGGGTGATCCCGCTGATCGAGGCTTCATGAAAGCCACGCTCGGCAAATTCCTGCGCGGCGGCATCGAGCAGGCGGCGCAGCGTCGCCCGGCCGCGCGCGGTGCGCGGCTGCTTGCCGGGGCTGCCCGCCGGCGACGTTTCTCCCGCTTGACCTACCACTGTTGCCATCTTGGCACGGTCATAGGGGCAAGAAAGCCATCGTGGCAATCAAAAGTTGAAACATGGTTCATCTTTCAATATTGAACCCCTGTCCGGCTGGAAAAGCCGACCTGGAGAGGAGCCCTTCGCGCATGATTCGCCCCCGCACCCCCGTCTGCACCGCAAACGTCCGCCCCGCCCTTGCCGCCCTGCTGGCGGCGGTTGCCCCCGGCGCGCTGGTGACCCCGGCCCAGGCCGAGGGTACCGATGGCAGCGACATTGTCGTCACCGCCCGCCACCGCAGCGAAAGCGCGATCAAGGTTCCGATCGCGATCACTGCCTTCTCGGGCCAGGAACTGGCTGACAAGGGCACCGCCGACATCACCGAGCTGGCCGACTCCGTCCCCAACGTCACGCTCGAGGCCAGCCGGGGCAGCAACTCCACCCTTTCGGCCTTCATTCGCGGGGTGGGCCAGCAGGACCCGGTGTCGGGCTTCGAACAGGGCGTCGGGATCTATCTCGACAACGTCTATCTCAACCGCCCGCAGGCCGCGGTGCTCGACATCTACGACGTCGAGCGGATCGAGGTGCTGCGCGGGCCGCAGGGCACGCTTTACGGCCGCAACACCGTGGGTGGCGCGATCAAGTACGTCACCCGCAAGCTGGCCGACAAGCCGACACTGTCGATGCGCGGCAGCTATGGCAGCTATCACCAGGCCGACGGGGTGATCACCGCCAGCACCCCGCTGACCAGCGACGGCGTGGTCCGCGCCGGGGGCACTTTCGCCCGGCTGACCCGTGGCGGCTTCGGCAAGAACCTGACCACCGGGGAAGACAACTACAACAAGGATATCGTCGCCGGCCGGGTCAGCTTCGAGGTCCACGGCAGCAAGGTCTTCGCGCGGCTGTCGGGCGACTATACCCATGACATGTCGGCGGCACGCGGCGGCCACCGCGAGATCCCCGGCCTGCTTTCGGGCACCCCGGTGCTGCCCAAGGTCTTCGACAGCCAGGGCGGCCTTTCCTCGCCCAGGCAGGACATCAAGGCCGGCGGCGCCTCGCTGTTCATCGAGGCCCGTCCCACCAGCGCGCTGACGCTGCGTTCGACCACCGCCTGGCGCAAGGACAATTCCGCCACCCCGATCGACTTCGACGCGCTGCCGGCCGCCGATGTCGACGTGCCCGGCTTCTACAAGAACAGCCAGATCAGCCAGGAATTCCAGGCGCTGTTCAACATGGGCAAGCTAAACGGGATGGTCGGCTTCTATTACCTCAACGCCGATGCGCTGACCCAGTTCGACGTGCGGCTGTTCACCACCGTGGCCGGCCTCGCCGCCTATACCAACGCCGATATCCGCACCGACACCATGGCCGGCTTTGCCAACCTGACCTACGATCTGACCGACCAGGTCGCGCTCGAGGTCGGCGGGCGCTACACCTGGGACAAGCGCTCGGCCTATATCCTGCGGCAGAACTACCTGGGTGGCGGCTCGCCCACCTTTGGCGGGGCCGGGGTGGCCTTCGGCGCGCCCTCGACCAACTTCCGCGGCTCGGCCAGCTTCACCAAGTTCACCCCCCGCGCCTCGCTGACCTTCAAGCCGAACAGCGACAACACAGTGTTCTTCAGCTTCAGCCAGGGCTTCAAGGGCGGCGGCTTCGATCCGCGCGGGGTGGGCGCCAATGCCCCCGACCTCAACGCCGACGGGATCCGCCAGGACAGCGAGGTCGCGGCCTACCTCAGCTTCCGGCCCGAGAAGGTCAACAGCTACGAGATCGGCTACAAGACCCGCCTGTTCGACCGCAAGCTGAACCTCAACCTCGCCGCCTTCCGGATGGACTATACCGATGTCCAGATCCCCGGCTCGGTGGCCTGCACCGTGGCTGGCCTGCCCAGCTTCTGCGGGGTGGTCTCCAACGCCGGCAAGGCCCGGATGCAGGGCTTCGAGGCCGAGGGCAGCTGGAAGATCGGCGCGCTGACGCTGGCCGGCTCGCTGGGCTACATCGATGCCAAGTACCTGCAGTACATCACCCTGATCGCCGGCGCGCCGACCGACGTGGCCGCCAACCGCAAGGTCCAGAACACCCCGGCGTGGAGCGGCAGCGCCTCGGCCACCTACACCGCCGACCTCAGCGGCGGGAAGCTGGCGCTGAGCGGCGGGGTGAGCTGGAAGAGCACCACCTACCAGTTCGAGATCCCCAACCCCTACCTCGACCAGCCGGCCTATGCCCTGTTCGATGCCAGCGCGGTCTATCACGCGCCGGGCGGCCACTGGTCGTTGGGGCTCTATGGCAAGAACCTGGCCGACAAGCGCTACAAGACCTCGGGCTATACCTTCGTCGCGGCGAATGCCACCACCGGCGCGATCACCACCAACCCCCTGACCGGGCTGCCGATTTCGGCGCTCGGCAAGGAAGGGGTGCTGACCACCTACTGGGGCAACCCCCGCCAGGTCTTCGTCACCGCCAGCCTGAACTTCTGACGGGGCCGGAACCCTCGACCCAAGCCCGGCCCCTTCAAGCCCCGCCGCCTCTACCGGCGGCGGGGCAACTTCATCCCGCTAGCGCCGCAAGCGCCCCGCAGGGGCCTGCCCCCGCGCCTGCCGGCCAGGAAAAGCCGGAGGCCAAGCCGTTGATAAACCGGCATCTTCACAAACTTCACCC